>JAQCJA010000007.1 GCA_027593305.1 bacterium | reverse complement strand
CGCAGCACATGTACGGATTGGATGTCGTCGCCGGATCGCCGGCTCCGGACCTGGCTCTGCGTCGACACGCCCACCGTGCCGAACTCAAGCCGCGCACCGAGATGGAGTGTGCCGCCGTCGACGTATCGGCTGGTGACATGGAAGCCCTCCGCCAGTTGCACATCCGCCCCGCCACTCCAGTAGGAAGCGTCACCCGTGTCCCAGCCGTGTGCCGCCGCGGCAAACAGACTCAGGCGGGGTGAGGCGAGGGGCCGCCAGCCGAGATGGCCTGCCAGTTCGTGAATGTCGCCGTTCGTTGTCGCCGTCCACGTGGCGCCGAAGGACAGCCAGCGGCTGGGCTGCAGGATGCCGCCGACAAGCCACACGGGATCAGGGGCGCCATCACCGGAGGACCAGCCCCAGCCCACGCCGCCGCTGGCGCTGCCGTTGCCGCCACCCAGGCCCAGGCGATACTCGCTGAAGTCGATCCCACCGGGACCGTGACGGCGCACGACACCGAAGCCGACATGGGGCAGCGCCGAGTACAGTCCCCAGTCATTGACGACATCGGTACCAGCTCGCTGCGGTGACCAGGCAATGGCGGTCTCTGCTGCGTGCAGGCGGCCGAGGACGGCAGGGTTCACGTAGCCCAGCAGGCCCATGGGTCCGACACCGGCGGGCGTCTGCAGGAACTGGGTGCGCGTGGCGTAGGGCGTGTATTGTGCCGTCAGTGGCCCCGCCGACAGCACAAGGACCAGGACCGCACAGAGCCGAACTCTGCGGCGGGCCGAGGCGACAGCGTTGCTCATGCAGATTCCTGCAGCAGGGACAGGTCACCCGAACCCCGGCGCAGGATTTCGACCTCATCACCGATGAGGGAGATGACGCTGGATGGCAGCACCGGCAGGTCGCCGCATTCCAGGATCAGGTCTACCTCGTGGCCGAGCTCTTCCTCGAGCCGGAACGGGTTGGTGATGGCATCCTGCTCCGAACGGTTGGCGCTGGTGCTGAGCAGGGGCCAGCCAAGCTGCGACACGATGGCGCTGGACACGGGATGATCGGGAATGCGGATGCCAACGGTCTTCTGCTTACTGCGCAGCAGTTTCGGTGTTTCCTTTGTTGCCGGCAGCACGAACGTGTACGGCCCCGGCAGCAGTCGCCGCATGATCTTGTAGGCAAAATTGGACACCTGGGCGTAGTGACTGACGTCGGTCAGATCGGCGCAGACGAAGGACATCGGCTTTTTCGCGTCGCGGCCCTTGATCCGCTGGATGCGTTCGACTGCGGACTTGCTGGTGATATCGCAGCCAAGGCCGTAGACGGTGTCCGTGGGATAGATGATGACGCCACCCTCACTGAGGACCTCAACCGCCTGCTCAATGGAGCGCATGCGCAGATGGTCCGGATCGATGTGCAGTACCTGTGCCATGATTTCAGCTCCCCCCAAGGTGTCGGATCCAGGCGTCGACGACGGCATCGACCATGGCCTGGCCGTGCTCGGCGTTCGCCGTCCAGCTGTTGTGCTCCTCATTCTCTCGACAGTACCACGGCGCCTCCTCGATATCCAGCCGCTCCTGCTCGACCAGCTCCGGGCGCGTCGCAATGAGGAAGGAGGTCTCGTTGTAACCGGCGTGATCACCCCCGGCTGGCGGCGATGCAGCAGGCAGGATCATGGGCTGTACATCGATGGCACCCCAGTTGACGATATCCTTCAGCCTGGCATCGGCCCACCATCCGTGGGGATGGCCGGCATCAAGGACGGATTCAAAGGCCAGTTCGGCAGCAGCCTTCCTGAAGGCCAGTGCCAGGGGTGCATTCATGCCCTGGTGCATGATGGGCACGTAGATGCGTTTGAAACCCATCTGCAGGTAATTGCGCAGGATCGATTTCACAAAGGCGGCATGGGCCTCGTAGTCGGGGTCGATGGTGCCATCCGGCGGACCACCGAGAGCGTAGCCCGTGGGGCCAAAATCGAAGGGTGGCGCGATGATGACTTCCATCTGTTGCGCAATGCGATCGCAGATCTCCTCGACGATGATCGTGTCATGGCCGATCGCCATATGTGGACCGTGGGTCTCGATACATCCCGCCGGCACGAGAAGGGGCCAGTCACTGGCGACGGCGTGCCGCAGCTGGTAGGGGCGCAGGTGCTTGAGGAACATTCGATCATCCTGTCGGGAAGGGCCGTGTGCGAACTCGTACGTACAGCCAAAACGGCCGGCCGGGCAACCCACTTGGGCAACTACCCGGCCGACCGTATGGTACTGCAGCAGGTCGTCTCTGGCGGACCCTTGCCCGCTTCGGCGCCTGCCTACTTGATCAGGGACATTGTCCGCGTCAGCACACCGGCAGGACTGACAAGACGATAGTAGTACGTGCCACTCGCCAGTTCGGCGCCGCTCAATTGTACCGAGTAGCTGCCGGCGGGGCGGAAGCCCTGAACCAGGGTGGCCACGCGCTGACCGGCGGTGTTGTAGAGTGCCAGATCCATGTCGCCATCGGCCGTCAGGGTGTACTGAATGGCAGTGCTCGGATTCCACGGGTTCGGCGCATTGCCCATGGCGTACTCTGTGGGCACAGCCGAGGAAACACTGCTCTCAGAGGCGACAACTGTGGCAAAATCGCCCTGAACGACGATGCCGAGTTCGCTGATGAAGGTCCAGTCGGCGATCCACAGGTCGCCATCGTTTGGCCCGAAAGCGCCGACGTAGGTTGTCGGCGTGAAGAAGGCATCCGTCGGCGTGCGGGCGCCGGCCAGGGCCGGACTGCTGAGCATCGGCCGCGGGTCGAGACCGTTATTCGACGCGCGGCTGATGCCGCGCAACTGCGGGTCGACGACACGGTTGCTGTTGTTCGTCAGCAGATCGACCACCCACTCTTCACCGGTGCAGCCGCTGCCGGAGCAGCGGGCGACACCGTCGACATCGTTGGTCGGCAGAAAGCCCCACCAGACGTTGTTGGCCACGACCAGGGTGCCCTCGTCGACGCGGGTGCGGCTGTCCTGCCCGCTCTCCAGGTCCTCGATGTTGAGACCGTCACCGGTGAAGTCGGTGAAGATGCTGTTGTAGTAGGAGCCGCCGAAGTTGTCGCGCATCTTGAAGGCGCTGGAGTTGTCGGTGTTGGTGGAGTTGACGCCCGAACCGATGTAGGTGGCGTTGTAGATGACGGGTGTGGCGTAGGGCTGGCCGTCCTCGGGATCGGTGCCGCCGTCGTGCTCGCCGGCGTGGTTGCCGATGTCCTCGGCCTGGATGGAGAACCAGAATTGACCCTTGCCGCGGAAGCCCTCGTCGATGTCGAAGCAGTCATCGCCATTGAAGGCGCTGACCAGATGCTTGGGGCTGACGGTGCCACCGAACCACTCGTAGCCATCGTCCTGGTTGTTGTAGACTTCAACGTAGTCGACGACGGTGTTGCGGCCGACGCCGCCCATTGTCAGGCCGTTGATCTCGTTGCCGGCGCCGATGTCAGTGCCGCCGTAACGGATCGAGACGAAGCGGAAGACGCCGCTGTTGTCGTTGTCATCGGTGCCGCCGTAGGCGCCGCGGGGCTCCGTCGTCGGGATGCCCTCGATGGCACTGACACCGGGCGACGAGTTGAGTCCGGCGTAACCGAGCATGATGACGCCGCCCCAGAGGCCGCGCGTGTCGGATGGCAGGTCAAAGGGATCGGTGACATCATCGGCTTCGGCGGTGAACACAATCGGCGCCTGCGCGGTGCCGTTGGCGAAGATGCGACCGCCGCGGGCGACGATGAGGGCGCTGGCATTCTCGCCCACGCCCGGCCGGCCCTTGACGACTGTGCCGGCCTCGATCGTCAGACTGGCGCCGGCATCGATGAAGACGAAACCATTGAGGACGTAGGTGTTGTTCGCCGTCCAGACGACGTTTGTGCCCGGACCGATGTCCGTGTCAGAGACCTGAATCGTGGCGGCCGCCACGGGTGTGACGGCGGCGGCGCAGGCCACGGCGGTGACCGCCACGGCGTGGGCCGCCTTTGCTACGAATGCTCGCATGCTTTCCTCCTGAGGAACGTAAGAGTGGGGCGTTGGGTCCGGGATTCCGGTTTCCTGCATCCAGAGAGTAGCTGTCACAGATGGCGACCGATTGACGGTTGTGTGAAGGCTATGTGACAACAGGCGGCCAACGAAAACGGCCCACACCGGAATACTCCGGCGTGGGCCGTGACACAACCGTGCTGGCGCAGGTCAGCCGCCCAGTTTGTAGGCCAGGCTCAGGGAGAAGGAGCGGCCCTGATGGTACTCCTGCGCGATGTAGTCCGTTCCCTTGAAGGGGTAGACGAAGCGGTACGCCGGGTCGAGCAGGTTGCGCGCCGCGAACTTGAGGGAGTAGAGAGTGCCGATGCCCTTGGCCAGGGTGAAGTCGACAGTCGACCGGGGCTCTTCATAGACGTTTGGCGTGCCACCGAGGCTGACCTCCGACAGCCGGCGGCCAAAGATATTGTAGTAGAGGCCCGCTGCCGTGCGTGTTTCGAAGTTGTCGTAGGAAATGTCGAGGTTGACGACGTAGGGCGACTGGCCCTGCAGGGCGCGACTGGTGGCGGCGTCGGCATCGAAGCCGCGAATGATGGCCAATTCGCTGGCGGGGATATCGACGTTGGAGTAGATCAGGGCCAGGTTGCCGCCGGCGAAGAAATTGTGCCAACGCGAACCGACGAAGGCCAGGTCGCGACGCGCCTCGAATTCGACACCCGTCACCGTCGCCTGGTCGACGTTCTGGTACTGGACCTCGCCGTTCGTCGTCAGGATGGCGCGCTCAATCGGATCGGTGAAGTCCTTGTAGAAGGCGCTGACGGCAAAGATTTCACCCGGATGAGGGAACCACTCCCAGCGCAGGTCGTAGTTGTTGACCAGGGTGCGCTCGAGTTGCTCGTTCCCCGTGAGAATGAAGTCGCCGACGAAGGCGAAGGACGAGAATGGCGCCAGTTCGCGGAAGGTCGGGCGTGCCAGCGTGCGGCCGTAGGAAGCGCGTACGTTCGCCTCGCCGACCTGGTACACCAGGTTCACCGACGGCAGCAGGTCATCGGTGTTCAGCTTGCCCGGTTCCAGCAGGGGGTTGGCGCTGGCCACGTCGATGCGCGTCGATTCCAGACGCAGACCGGTGATCAGACGCAGCACGGGGTGCAGCGGCACATCGACCATGCCGTACGTGGCGAAGATCTGCTGTTCGCCATCGTAGGTGTTGGACGGCAGGGTGGCATCGACGATGTAGTTGCCAAAACGCGGGATCCGGCCACTGGCGTCGATGATGCCGACGTAGTCGTCGCTGAAGAACGCGTTGACGTCGCCTGTGTAGCGCACCGAACTCGGGCGCTGGTACCTGTACTGAGTCTCGGTGAAGCGGCGGTCCTTGCTCTGGTAGAAGGCGCCGGACCTGAACTTACTCGGCAATCCCTGCCATTGATGGAACGGCAGAGTGACATCGATCTTGCCCTCGCGGTTCGACTCGTCCAGGCTGCGGAAGTAGCGCGTCGGGTCGGGGTAACTGGAGGCTTTGACCGAGTAGAGAGTGTCGGCGCCGCGCACCGCGTAATTGTCGCTGAAATAGCGCAGGTCCGGCTCCTGCTGGGTCGAGGACGAACCGGAGCCCGACCACTCCACTTGCAGGCCCCCGAGAGGCCTGAAGTGATGCTTGCCGGTGATCTGCAGCGAGCGGATCTCGCGCTCGGTGAAATGCAGGACGCGGGTCTCGTAGGTGTCGGTCTCGTCGAGGGTTTCGTCGAAGCGGCCCGTCAGATATCGGGCGACGTCCTCGGCGCTGCGGTTGTAGATGACGGTGGCACCGATTTCGTGATTGTTGGCCGGTAGGTAGGTCATGTTCAACAGGCCGCCCCAGAGGACCTCCTCGGTGCTGCGTGTGTCGACCAGATTGTAGTTGTCGATGAGGTGGTCAATGGTGTTGACATTGCCGGTCAGCTGGTAGCGGGCGTTTACACCACCGTCGTAGCCGGCATGCTTGCGACTGGATGACAGACTGGCCAGAAAACCCAGGGGGCGACTGCCAAGGCTGTACTGATTGCCAACGGCGACAGAGCTGCTGTAGTCGATCGGCGCTGTGCCCGAGTGCGGGCCCATGACATCCGAGAACGACCTGGAGATGCCATCGAGTTTCTGTGCCTGATCGGCATCACCGAAGGCGGCGGCATACGCCGGGATGTCGCCGCGGGCCGCCGCGGGGATGTTGCGCTCGCCGTTGTCGGCGCCGCGCCAGCCCGTGCCGCCACCCTCGTAGGTAAGCACATCCTGAAGGGTGGTGTTTGTGTTGATCGATGTCGACGTCGATACCGCCAAGTAGGCGCCATCCGGCATCCTGCGGGTACCGAGGTCGACGGCGCCGCCGGTGAAATTGCCGGGTTTATCGGGCGTGAAGCTCTTCACGGTCACGATGTTCTCGAGCATGCTCGCCGGAAACATGTCCATGGCTACGGCGCGGCGATTGGGGTCGGCGCTTGGCAACTCAGCCCCATTGAGTTGCACCGTGCTGTAGCGGTCCCCAAGACCGCGGATGGTCACGTACTTGCCGTCCTGCACCGTGGCGCCCGTAACGTGGCTCATCGCCTCGGCGGCGTCACCGGAGCCGGCGCGGGAGATGTCCTCAGCGCTGATGGCATCACTTACGGCGGTCGCCTTCTGCCGTTCCTTGAGCAGGGCTGCTTCGGTGTTGCGCACGGCTCGAGCCTGGACGACGACCTCGTCCAGGCTGATCGCCTCCGAACGCAGGACAAAGTCGAGGGCTACGACACCGTCGGCGACGACCGTTACTTCGGTGACGGTCGTGCGATTGTAGCCGATCATGGAGCATTCGACGGTGTAGCTGCCGGCGGGCAGTCCAACGATGCGAAAGCCACCCTCGAGATCCGTGGCGCTGCCGAAGGCTGTGCCCGTGCCATCAGGATTCTTGACGACGACGAAGGCGCCAATGAGGGCATCCCCCGTTTCGGAATCGACTACGGTGCCAGTGATACGGCCCGTTTCGGCGCTTGCGGCGCCTGTGGCGATGAGGCACGTGCCGATAAGGATTGGCAGGCGCAAGAGGGACATGTTCACAGTTGGGGGACCTCCAGGAGAGCATCGGCGGCAAGGTGTCGCCGCGGGACCCCGACAGAGGGAGCACCGCGAAAACCTGATCGCCACAGATACTAGCTGATGCGGGTGGAGGTCCGGTTACAGATTTGTGCCGATTGTGTGCCGGAATGCGGTCCGACCCGGCAGGCCGGACCGCAGGGCGCCATGATTGTTACATCAGCAATGCTGAGTCAAAATTTGATGTAACCCGTAACACGAGCTTGGATGTGGGGATCCGGGCCATCAGGAAGCTGTACGTAGAGATTCGGCATGATGTGCACGTTCTTGTCCGCAGCCCAGTCAAGTCCGGCAATGACGACGAGATCGGTCGTGTCAGCGTCGTCGTTGCTGAGTGCGTCGAGACGGGCGAATCCTCGCCAGCTATCGGCGACCGGGAGCGAACCGAAGGCGGACAGACCCGACCGAGTCCGGTCTGCCCCCGGGTCCGACGCCGACGCCTCACGATCCACACGTGTGAAGACTTCGAGGCCACCTTGAAAGCCGCTGCCCATACGGCCGGCAAAAGCCTTCAGGGTGAAGCTGTCGCCGCCGGGAAGCATGTCGAGATCGCCGTAGAGTTCGAGGCGATTGCTCTCGCCCGGTTGCAGTTGCACGGAGGCGTAGAGCTTCTTGCCATTGTCACCTTCTGGTTTCTGTCCCGGGCCATTGGCGACCATCAGGTGATAGCTGGCACTGCCTGCGTGGCCCTTCAACGCCAGACCGATATCGGCGGAGGAGCCGATGCTGTTGCGATCCAGTACGGTTTTTTCGATGGAACGGTAACCCCAGACGGTCTCTGCCAGTTTCCACGTTGGTGTGCCGGACTCACCGATGTAGAGATCGCCGCCGAGGGCGCCCTTCCACTTCAGGTAGGCGTTCTTGACGAAGGGTACCATCTTGCTGCCCGAGCCGAAGCCGGCGTCATTGGCCTCGAGGCGAAAGCGCACGTCAAAGCGTTCCGAGAGATTGCTGTCGTAGGTGAAGTAGACGCGCCGCAACTGAAAGGCATTCTGCTTTTCGGGCAGCTTTGCCTCGCCGTCGTCGGCACTGAGCACCGAGTAGTAGTCGCCGAACATGTGGCCGCTGACCTTACCTTCGCCGGCATCGGCACGAAGGGCAGGAAATGCCAGGAGCGCTGCTATCAGGAGAGGCAGCGAAGGTCGATTCATCATGGGACGCTCCAACGTGGGAGGTGAGTGGAAGTTACGGAAGCACTCGTATTCTTGTTACGAACGTATGACCACCGGGAAAGACCCGGCAAGGAGCGTAACCAAATCGTAACATCCATGGGATCGCAGCGTAACATGGCGAGATACCTTCTTGTAACAGGGAGACAAACACCCATATCACAAACACCCATATCGAGAAGGCTCGAATCTTGAAAACTGTCGCTATCGCCCTGGCGCTGTCGATCGCCCTCAGTTCGGCAGTGCCCGCGCAGACCACGAAGGTCGATCCCCGGATCAAGCCCTACCAGAAGGTCAGTGGCATTTCCGGCGGTGCCAGCAGCATCGGTTCTGATACGATGAACAACCTCATGGCCCTGTGGCTGGAGGGGTTCCGCACGTATTATCCCAATGTTCGTATCCAGATCGAGGGTAAGGGATCCAGCACGGCGCCGCCGGCTCTCATCGAAGGCACGGCCCAGTTCGGGCCCATGTCGCGTGCCATGAAGTCGACGGAAGTGGACAAGTTCGAAGAGAAGTTCGGCTACGCCCCGACGACGCTGCGCACGTCACTGGATGCACTGGCGGTGTTCGTCAACAAAGACAATCCGATCAAAGGCATGACGCTGACCCAGGTGGATGCGGTGTTCTCCAAGACCCGCCGTGGCGGTGCCGCCGAAGAGATCAGCCGCTGGGGGCAGTTGGGCCTGGGGGGTGCGTACGAGACGTCCCGCATCAGCCTCTATGGGCGTAACTCGGCGTCAGGCACCTACGGCTTCTTCAAGGATGTCGCCCTCTCCAAGGGAGACTACAAGGACGAGGTGAAGGAGCAGCCTGGTTCCGCCTCTGTCGTTCAGGGTGTCACCAAGGATCTCTATGGCATCGGCTACAGCGGCATCGGTTACCGCACGTCAGGTGTGCGCGTCGTGCCTTTGGCAGAGACGAAGGACACGCCCTTCAGTGAGGCGAATCTGGAGAACGTGATCGACGGATCGTATCCTCTCGGACGCTTTCTCTTCCTGTATGTGAACAAGGCGCCCGGGAAGCCGCTGGATCCGATGATCCGCGAGTTCTGCCGCTTCGTGTTCTCCAAAGAGGGCCAGGAGATCGTCATAAAGGATGGCTATATGCCCGTGCCTTTTGAGGTAGTAGCCGAAGAACTGGCGAAACTCGCCGAAGAGACGAAATAGTCTCAGTGACAACCTCAACCCGGCACGCAGTGGAGTTCCGACTCTGAACCCTTCGGCCAGAACCGGGCGCTCCCGCCGCGCCCGGTTCTACGATCACCTCGGGCGCAAACTCATCGCCGCCGGCGGCATCGGCATCATCGCCGCCGTCCTCGGGATCTTCGTCTTCATCGGACGCGAGACCTACCCGTTGTTCCTCGATGCACAATGGTCTGAAGAGCCTGGGGTCAGACTCAGTCTGGGGCCAGACCCTCTTGAACTGGGCCTTGATCCCTACCGCGAGATCATATATGCGGTCGGACCGCAGGGAATCGATTTCGTCGCCCGGGATGCCCAACGGCAGTTTGCCAGCCACCACGTCGACGATCTCGGCGATGTGCAGGTGACGGCAGCGGGCCGATCGCCGCGCGATGGTCGGGTCGTGCTCGGGTTGGACGACGGCCGAGCGCTCACGGCGATCGTTGCTTTCAGCCTGTCGTACGATGATACCGAGCGTGTTGTGTCACCCGAAGTTGAGCGCGAAGAACTCGTGCGGCTTTTTGATGATGCCGCCGTGGCACAGATTGCCTATCGCCACGATGGCAACAAACGATCGGCCGTGGCCGCCCTGTCTGCGGATGGGCGCCTCGTGATCCACGTTGCTGAACGGACCCGCAGCCTGATGGGAGCCGGGCGTGTGCAGGAGGCCCGGTTCGATTTGACGGACCAGTTGCAGGACCCGATCACGGCCCTGGCGATCGATGACGCCGTGCAGCATCTGGTGGTTGGCACGGCCAGCGGGCAGGTACAGGCCTGGCAGATCCATGGTCTCCACGACAGACCCGAACGCCTGCCGGCGTTTGATGTCACCCCCGGAGCAGCCGGTGGTGTAACGGCCCTGGCGTTCCTCCTGGGGGACCTGTCTCTGGCCATCGGCGCCGAGAACGGCGCAATCAGTGTCTGGTTCCAGACCGATGCCAACGGCAGTGCGCGCGCCTTTCGCCGCGTGCACGAACTGACGTCGCACGATCGCGCCGTGACGGTCATCGTGCCGTCGGAACGGGACAAACAGTTTCTCTCCGGTGACGCTGGTGGCACCGTGGCCCTGCACCACGCCACGTCGGAGCAGACCTTTTTTGATCTGCAAGTCGGTGCGGGTGCCATTCGCCGACTCGCCTTCGCCCCGAAGGGGGACGGGTTTCTGGTCGCCTCTGAAGGACAACAGGGCATTGCCGCCTACAGTCTGAGCAATCCGCATCCCGAGATCACGATCGCGACGTTGTTCGGCCGGGTCTGGTATGAGGGCTATGAGCAGCCCGAGTACGCCTGGCAGTCCACGGGGGGCACGGACGAATTCGAGCCAAAACTCAGCATGATTCCCCTCGTCTTCGGCACGATCAAGGGCACGGTTTTCGCAATGTTCTTCGCCCTGCCCATGGCGGTACTGGCAGCGCTGTACACGGCGGAGTTCGCTTCGCCGAAGGTGCGCAGTGTGGTCAAACCGACGGTAGAACTCATGGCCTCCCTGCCGAGTGTGATCCTCGGATTTCTCGCCGGGCTGTGGTTGGCGCCGATGCTGGAGCACTACATCATCGGTACGGCTCTGTTGCTGCTGCTCATGCCTGTTGTTGTCATGCTCGGCGCCTTCGGCTGGCGGCAGTTGCCGCGCAATGTGCGAGGCCACCTGCCGGCGAATGCCGAACTGGTCGCGCTCATCCTGTTGACGCTGGGCAGCACTGTCGTGGCCCTGTTGTGTGGTCCCAGCGTCGAGATGGCTCTTTTCGGCAAGGGCCTGCCCCGTTGGCTGGCAGAGGAATCGAGCCTGCGCTTTGATCAGCGCAACTGCCTAGTGATCGGCTTTGCCATGGGTTTTGCCGTGATCCCCCTCATCTTCACCATCTGCGAGGACGCCCTGTCCAGTGTTCCCGCCAGTCTGCGCGCCGCCTCGCTTGGGCTGGGCGCCACACGCTGGCAGACGGCGGTGCGCGTTGTGCTGCCCATGGCCCTGCCCGGCCTGTTTTCGGCGGCGATGATCGGCTTCGGCCGCGCTGTCGGCGAAACGATGGTCGTACTCATGGCGACGGGCAATACGCCGATTCTCGATTGGAACATCTTCACCGGCATGCGCACGATCTCCGCCAATATTGCGGTGGAGTTACCGGAGGCGCCCCACCAGGGTACGCTGTACCGGATCCTGTTCTTCAGCGGCCTGCTGCTGTTCTTCGTCACCTTTGCGCTCAATACGGTTGCCGAGAGTGTGCGCCAGCGGCTGCGCGAGAAGTACCGGCGCGTATGAGAGCCTTCTTCCGCTCCGGCGACCCCTTCATCTGGCTCGCCGGATCCGCGCTGGCGGGCTGCCTGCTGATGATCGCCGGCCTGGTGACTGTCGTTGTCGTCAACGGGCTTGGGTTTTTCTGGCCCAGCGCGTTGATGCGTATCCAGGTGCTGGATGGCACGGTCGTATACGGCGAGGTCATCGAACGTCAGCAGGTACCCGATAAAGATGGCGCCCACCGACTGCAACTGAAGATCGGCAACCGCGATGTCTACGGTCTCGACTTTCGCTGGATCGACGAGTCGGACATCGAGACGCGCAGTTATCCCGCCGATGCGGCCGTCTTCGAACGACTGGAGTGGGGCAATGCTAATGGTACGCTGGAGGCTGTGTCAGCAGGTGCTGACACTCTCGCCCGAGGCGCCACGGCATGGGCCGTCCTCGACAGTGTCCGTCAGATCACCGATGACCTGGCGTCGCGCATCCACGATCTGGAGCGCAACCACATGGGTGCCGTCAATGCGGAGATCGAAGCGGTGCGCATGGCACGGCGGCGTTTGCAGTTGCAGGGCTCAACTGTCGAACACGAGTCGATCGTGCAACTCGATGCCGACCAGCAACAGCTGTGGGCTCGATATGATTCGCTGTCCGTCGAACTTACCTCTCTGCGAGAGCACAGCGAACGCTTCGTCGCCTGGCTCCGACTGCCGGGAGGCGATCTGCGGCCGATCCCGGTGGCGCACATTGTGCGGGTTTATCGACCCAACGATATGGACGTCGTCGCCAAGGGCGCCGTATACCTGTCCAAGGTCTGGGAGTTTCTTTCTGGCGAGCCCCGCGAGTCCAACACCGAGGGCGGCATATTTCCGGCGCTCTTCGGCACGGTGATGATGGTCATCCTCATGACCCTTTTTGTTGTGCCTTTCGGGGTTCTGGCGGCGCTCTATCTGCGCGAGTACGCCCGCCAGGGCGCTCTGACCCGGACGATCCGCATTGCCGTCAACAATCTTGCGGGTGTGCCGTCCATCGTCTTTGGCATGTTCGGTCTCGGCTTCTTCGTCTACGGGGTGGGCGGCACAATCGACGTCCTGTTCTATCCCGAGTCGTTACCGACGCCGACCTATGGCACCGGTGGCATCCTCTGGGCGTCGTTGACATTGGCGTTGCTGACCCTGCCCGTCGTCATTGTCGCCACAGAAGAGGCTCTGGCCTCTGTGCCCGGCGGCCTGCGTGAGGGCTCCATCGCACTCGGCTCGACCAAGTTGCAGACGATTCTGCGGGTCGTGCTGCCGAGCGCACTGCCGGGCATCCTTACAGGGGTCATTCTGGCGACGGCGCGTGGCGCCGGAGAGGTCGCACCGCTGATGATCACGGGCGTTGTCAAACTGGCCCCGGATCTGCCTGTGGACGGCATATTTCCCTTCCTGCACCTGGAACGCAAGTTCATGCACCTGGGATTTCACATCTACGATGTTGGTTTCCAGTCGCCCAACGTCGAGGCGGCGCGCCCCATGGTTTTCACTACGACGCTGCTGTTGCTGTTCGTTGTGCTGGCTCTCAACCTTACCGCGATCGTCGTGCGCAATCGCCTGCGCAAGCGCTACGCGATCAAGACGATCTGAGGAGTTCCATGTCCAAGGCCCATGAGGCGCTGGAGAGCACCACTGTCGAGATCGATGACCCCGTGGTTACGGTGCAGGATCTGAGCCTGTTCTATGGACCGACGCAGGCCTTGTTCGACGTGAGCCTGAGGGTTCCGGAGAAACAGGTGACGGCTTTCATCGGCCCATCCGGGTGCGGCAAGTCGACGTTGCTGCGCTGTCTGAATCGACTCAATGATCTGATCGAGGATGTCACCATCACGGGTCGCATCGAGCTGCAGGGAGAGGATATCTACCACCCCGCGTACGATGCGATTGAGTTGCGCCGGCGGGTGGGCATGGTCTTCCAGAAATCGAATCCCTTCCCAAAGTCGATCTACGAAAACGTCGCCTATGGGCTGCGGATTGCAGGCATCAATGATCGCGGCGCACTCGATGCGGCGGTGGAGCGGGGGCTGCGGTCCGCGGCGCTCTGGGATGAGGTCAAGGACCGGCTGCAGAATACGGCCCTGGACCTGTCGGGCGGCCAGCAGCAACGGCTGTGCATCGCGCGGGCGCTGGCCGTCGAACCTTCTGTGATCCTGATGGATGAGCCCTGTTCGGCACTCGATCCCATTGCCACAGCAAGGGTGGAGGAGACCATTGCCGAACTCAAGGAGAGCTACACGATTGTCATCGTGACACATAACATGCAGCAGGCTTCCCGTGTATCTGACTACACGGCCTTCTTCTATCTGGGTCGACTGGTCGAGTTGGATCACACGAAGCGTGTGTTCACCAATCCACGCCTGCAGCAGACGGAAGATTACGTTACCGGCCGCTTCGGCTGAGGAGATACAGATCATGGAACGTCAACTGGATCAACAACTGGATGAGCTGACGAGCGAATTCCTCAGAATGGGTGCTGCCGTCGAGGACTCGATCGCCGTTTCGCTGAGGGCTCTTGTGGAACGCAGCGACACACATGCATTGGAGGTGATTGACAGCAACAAGCGCATCGATGCCTGGGAGGTGGAGATCGAGGAGAAAATTCTCACACTCATGGCGACGCAGCGGCCCGTGGCAAAGGATCTGCGGCTGCTGGCGACGATGATGAAGATCAACTACGACCTGGAGCGCATCAACGACGAGGCCGTCAATATCGCCCAACGGGCGATCGAATTGAACAAGGTGCCGTTGCTCAAGCCACTGATCGATCTGCCACGCATGGCAAAGATCGCCCAGGAGATGGTCAAGGGAGCCCTCGACGCCTTTGTCAGGCGCGACGCCGAAGCCGCGCGGGCCATCTGTCGTCGCGACGAGGAAATCGATCAACTGCGTGACCAGATATTTCGCGAATTGCTTACCTACATGCGCAGCGGCGCGCCCGATACCGTGGACCGGGCGATCCACCTGATCCTCGTGTCGCGGCACCTGGAACGCATGGGCGACCACAGTTCCAACATTTCGGAGAACGCGGTGTTTCTTGTTGAGGGCCGCATCATCCGCCACCGAAAGGACGAACTGTGAGTCCCAGGGTACTCATCGTTGAAGATGAACCCGACATCGTTGATGTCGTGTCGTACAACCTCCGCCAGGCTGGCGTCGATGTGGATTGTGTCGGTGACGGCAACAGCGCCCTGAAACATCTCGAAACGCACCGTCCGGATCTGATCATTCTCGACCTCATGCTCCCGGGAATCGATGGCCTCGAATTCTGTCGCCTGCTCAAGCAGCGTCCGGAACAACGGGACATCCCCATCATGATGCTTACGGCCAAGGCAGAGGAGGTCGATCGGATCGTCGGCCTCGAACTCGGCGCTGACGATTATGTGACCAAGCCGTTCTCCCCGCGCGAACTGGTGCTGCGTGTCAAAGCCATACTGCGCCGCGCCGACGGCCTGTCACAGGCCGGTGCGGGCAATCCGTCCCGCCTGTCAGCAGGCCCGATCGCGCTCGATCCGCAGAGCCACCATGCTTCCGTTGATGGGGCGGACCTGACGCTGACGGCGACAGAATTCAAGCTTCTGCAAACCCTGATGGAACGCCGGGGCCGTGTGCAGAGCCGTGAGGAGTTGCTCAATGTCGTCTGGGGCTATCAGTATGCAGGCTACGGACGTACTGTCGACACCCACGTACGCCGGCTCCGGGAAAAGCTGGGAACGGCTCACGAACTGGTGGAAACGGTACGGGGTGTGGGGTACCGTTTTCGCCGTGACGGCGCCTGAGAGAAACGACAGCCAGGGTCCAGGCTCCCATGCGACTGAAATGGCAATTGACCCTCGGCGGGGGACTGCTCGTGGCGGGCGTACTGCTGCTGGCGGATCTCTATGTCGGTGGCGGCTCTGATCCAACGCAACCGACGCGGAGGATCGGTGATCCACAGTTCATCCTCCTCGTGCTGAGCCTGGGTGCGCTGGCCGGTGCCGGTATGGCATGGGCCATAAAGCGCCCTCTGGTCGGGTTGACGAGGGCCCTGCGCACCGCCGAGGCAGCTTGGGCCCGGGGCGAGTCCACGAAACTGTCAGCGATCTCACCGACGCCGGCACAGGAGGTTGTCGATCTCTACGGCGCGGCCAACGCCTTGCACAACCGTCAGGCGGAGATCGCCACCGACCTGGCAAGCGAGAACAGCCGCCTGGAGATCATCTTCGACAGTATCAGCGAGGGACTGCTGGTAACCGATCGACACGGGCGACTCATCGCGGCCAACCGCGCGCTGCGGGATCTGTTCGGTATCAACTGGGCCGTCGAAGGCCGTCCAGCGGTGGAGGCGGTGCGCAACGCAGCCGTTGGTGATGCCATCGATCAGGCGTTGCTTGGCCAGACACCGGAGTGCGAAATCACTTTCGCCGGCGAACGGAATCTCAGCGTACACGCTGCACCGATCCTGGCGAGCGATGGCAGCGGCCCGGTCGGTACGGTAACCATGTTCTATGAGATCACCCGGCTGCGTCGTCTCGAACGGATGCGGGCGGATTTTGTCGCCAATGTCTCGCACGAACTGCGTACACCCTTGACGGCCATCAAAGGTTGTGCGGAGACCCTCGCCGACGGTGCCCTGCAGGATCCGCAGGCGGCGGCCCGCTTCGTTGATGTCATTGCAACGCACGCCGATCGCCTCACGCGTATTCTGGAAGACCTGTTGTCTCTGTCCCGACTCGAATCGGAGCAGACGCGGGTGGAGATGGCCGACGCCAATGTCCAGAAGATCGTGCAGACCGCCTGCGAGGCAGTCTCCAGGATCGCCGCGGACCGGAAGATCACGGTGACGACCGAAATTGCCGACGGCCTGCGGGCCCGGTGTGAGCGGCGACTCATCGAGCAGGCGCTGATCAATCTGCTGGATAACGCCGTCAAGTACAGTCCGGAAGGAGGCAGCGTGGTGATCCGTGCCAAGCGCCAGACACGGTCTTCGGCTGCTGTCGAACTGGCGGGGCGCCTCTGGAGCGCGGGTGGCAGCGAGACAACAGCAGATGAGAGCGGCACGAGATCCGACGATGCTATTGTCGTCGAGGTAGCGGACCGTGGCGTCGGGATTCCGCCGGCTGAGGTGGAGCGTGTCTTCGAACGATTTTACCGCGTCGATCGCGGCCGCTCACGGGCCATGGGTGGCACCGGCCTCGGCCTGTCGATTACGCGCCACATCATTGCCCTGCACGGCGAGCGGGTTTTTGTTGACAGCGAATTCGGCGTCGGCTCGGTCTTTGGTTTCACCCTGTCGGCGGCATAAGGTCGCGGCGAGTTCAACGGATCATGAGGTCCTGATTGTCAGATGTGGCAAGCTGTGGCAAAGTATTCGTCCTGGATACCAACGTCATTCTGCACGACAGCAGCTGTATCTATCAGTTTGACGAGCACGACATCGTCGTGCCGATTACTGTCCTGGAGGAACTGGACCAGTTCAAAAAGGGCAATGAAGCACTGAACTTCCACGCTCGCGAGTTCGCGCGAGCGCTCGACAGCCTGAGTGGGGATCGCATCTTCAACGGCGGCTTGCGCATCGGTCCCGGAAAGGGCAAGATCCGCATTCAGTTGGAGAAGGCCTTCCACAAGGATCTGGTCCACTCATTCCATCCTGACAAACCCGACCATCACATCCTCAACACCGCGTACCGCATCGCCCACCTGAGCACCTCGAAGGAGGTGATTCTGGTGACGAAGGATGTGAACCTGCGCATGAAGGCCAAAGCTGTGGGTCTGCTGTCACAGGACTACACCACGGATCACGTGAAGGACGTCTCAGCTCTGTATCGGGGACACAGCCTCCGTGAGCCCGTCCCATCCGAGGTCATACACCGACTTTGTCAGGCGCCTTTTGAGGTCTGCGGCGGCGATGCCGGCATCGAAGCGCGCCCCGTGCCGCACCAATACTTCATACTGCGCAACAGCAAGGATTCTGCTCTTGCCCGGTATGACGCCGACAGCGATCGGCTGCAGCGTGTCGACAAAGTCGATGCCTATGGCATCACACCACACAACGCCGAGCAGACTTTCGCCCTCAACGCCCTGCTTGATGTTGATATCCCGCTGGTCACAGTATCGGGCAAGGCGGGGACGGGGAAGACACTGCTGGCTCTGGCAGCGGCGCTGGAACGGCGCAAGGACTACCGGCAGATCCTGCTGGCCAGGCCGATCGTGCCATTGAGCAATCGCGACATCGGCTTTCTGCCGGGTGACATCCACTCCAAGCTTGATCCGTACATGCAACCTCTGTACGACAATCTGAATGTCATCCAGAATCAGTACGACAGGACAGATCCCAGGAATCGGCGAATCGGCAAGCTGCTGGAAGAGGCGAAGCTCGTTATCGAGCCGCTTTCCTATATCCGTGGGCGCTCTCTCAGCCAGACGTATTTCATCGTTGACGAGGCGCAGAACCTGACGCCGCATGAGGTGAAGACCATCATCACCCGGGCTGGTGAAGGCACGAAGGTGGTCTTCACAGGCGACATCTTTCAGATCGACCATCCCTACCTGGACACCGAGTCCAACGGGCTCAGTCACCTGATCGAGAAAATGCAGGGACAGACGCTCTACGCACACGTGAACCTGGAGAAGGGCGAACGCAGCCAGCTGGCTGAATTGGCCAGCAATCTTCTCTAGCTACGGCGGCTGTCCTGCCTGCTACGAATCGGCGTGCTCCTCTGTGCCGAGTCCCTGTTTCCTGAGGGCGGGTAGCAGTTCTTCCGGCCGTTCAAGGATGGCGAGGCTGTGTTTCAGCGTCAGGCGGCGCAAAGCCTCAGCGCCGTGCAGTCCCCCTGCACCTGCTACCGGCCGAAGGGGGCTGCCGCAGAATCGAGCCAGCCCAGCACCAGGCCCAGGGCAAACAGCAGTGTCAGGGCCAGACGCTCACTCCGGCGCAGGCCGATGATGTCCTGCAGCATCTGTTTCCGGGTCATGGCAGTTTCTCCTCGCCCGCGGAAGATATGTGGAGGGCTGGTTCTCTCGGCCCAGCCCCCCAGGCGGAATCACGACAGCCGGTTTCACCCTCCGGGTTGCCGGTTGGTGATGTCCGTTGCGGACCCATACATAAAGGAAGGGCTGCCATGTGACAGATTCACCGTCGACAGGTGACGGCGACGTGCAGTATCAGTTACAGATCGATGGCATACCTGAAGTCTGCTCATTGCACTTTGCCGCAGGCTGAGGATTGCTCATACTCCTATGCCATGAGACTTCTCCTGCTCAGCATCTTCCTGCTCCTGCTCCATGCTCCTTCCCGCGCAGCTGGCGTTGAGATTTCGCCATCACTGATGGCGGCCCTTGCGCTTGTGTCGCCGGACAGCATCCGGGTCCACGCCGACTACCTGGGCAGCGACGCTCTGGCGGGCCGCAGTGTCGGCACGGCCGGCGCTCAGGCCGCCGCCGAGTACATCAGCCGTGTCCTGGGACGGGCTGAACTCATTCCAGCCGGACCCGACGGATCGTGGCTGCAGCCGGTACCGATGCACGGCGGCACGCCTTTGCCGGAGAGCCTGCTTGAGGTGGTGGGACCCGATGGCACAAAGCGATTGCAGCTGGGACAGGACTACCTGCTCTACAAGACGGGTGCCAAGACGCTGCTGCCACGGCCTGTTCCCCTCGTCTTTGTCGGCTATGGGATCGTCGCTCCCGAATACGACTACAACGACTACCAGAGCGTCGATGTCGCCGGCAAGGGCGTCGTCTTTCTTGCCGGTGAGCCGTTGACTGCGGACCGGAGCTATTTCTCCGGAGACCTGCCGACCCTGCACTCCCTGCCGGAGAGCAAGCAGCGTCAGGCCATCGCCCGGGGCGCCGTTGGCAGCATCATGATTCTGCCACCCCGGTCGCAGGTGGATCGGACATGGGAGCAATGGCAGAACGAGTTCGCCTTCGAGTACGTCACCTCGCTCTATGAGGTCGCCGCCAACCTGAGTGTGTTGCTGAGTCCCGAGCAGTCGGCACAACTGTTCGAGGGGGCGCCGAAATCTGTTCAGGATGTATACGGAATGGATCTGGCCAACACCATGCAGAGCTTCGCCCTGGCCTGCAGTACCCGCTTCATCGGCCAGTTCCACGAACGGGAGTTTGTCGATCATAATGTGATCGGTCGCCTCCCCGGGTCTGATCCGACGTCGAAGGAGTCGGTCATTCTGTGTGCCCACTACGATCATCTCGGCGTCGGCCCCAGGATCGACGGTGATGACATCTATAATGGGGTCGTCGACAATGCTCTGGGGGTGGCCGTCGTGCTGGAAATCGCCCGCGTGCTGCAGCTGCAGCATGTAGCGCTGACTCGTCCCGTCCTGTTCCTGCTGCTGACAGGTGAGGAGAATGGCCTTCTGGGAGCCAAGCACTACTGTGCGCATCCTGTCGTGCCCCTGCACCGGACCATCGCCGCCGTCAATGTCGATGGCCCCGGATTCATCGATACCTTCGATGACGTCACAGGGGTAGGCGCCGAGTTGTCGACTCTCGAGCCCATACTGGTACGGGTTGCGGCGGAACTTGGCCTCGATGTTTCACCCATTCCACCGATTCTGCGAGCCTTCGACGCCTTTGCCCGCTCCGATCAACTCGCCTTTGCCCAGGCGGGCGTGCCCTCGCTGCTGATTATGGAAGGCCTGCGGTACCGTCATCTGTCGGCCGATGAGGGCTTCCGACGTTTTGTCTCCTGGGGTGTTCGGTACCATTCGCCCTTCGATGATCTTCAGCAGCCACTCAATTACGCCGCCACCGCCCAGCACGCTCGCGTGGTCCTGGCTCTCGTCGGCGCCCTCGCCAACACATCGAACCCGCCACGCTGGCACGAGGGTAGCCCGTATCATTCCATCAGACTTCGTTCCATGGCAGAAGGGCGATGACATTCGCTTCGTGGCATCGAAGCCGGTGGTTCCTGCAGATGTTCTGCCTTGCCCTTGCAGGCTGCACCCCCTGGGCCGTGAACACCGGTCACACCGCCCTGCGGATCTCCGGGTCCGACACTATGGCGCCCCTCGTCCAGCGGTGGGGCGTTGCCTTCATGGAGAAGAATCCGAAGGTCCTCATTGAGAGCGAAGCCGGGGGCAGCGGTTACGGGATCGAAGCGCTGATCGGCGGACGTGTGGATCTGTGTGCTGCTTCGCGGCCTATGGAAGCGGAGGAAGTGCGGCGACTGCAGCAGGCACGAGGGGCACTGGGCGTCAGCATACTGACAGCGCGTGATGCCCTCAGCATATACGTACACCCGGACAATCCCGTGCAGGCTCTGACCCTGGACCAGGTGCGGGGGATCTTCGATGGCGAACTGCACAACTGGCGCCAACTCGGGGGACCGGACCGGCCCATCCGGGTCATCCATCGACAGCCGAATTCCGGCACACACCATTTCCTGCGCACGCATGTCCTGCTGGCTGAGGCCTATGCGGAGACGGGCACAGTGGTGGCCAACACCGAAGCCGTGATCCGTGGGGTCGCAACCGACGCGGCTGCCATCGGCTACGGTGGGGTAGCCTATGGTCAGGGCATCGTCACCCACTGTCACATCGAGGGGGTCGAGCCATCGGCGGCCAACGTGCGCACCGGCACCTACCCAATCACCCGCTATCTATACCTGTACTCGGTCCAAGAGCCGATAGGTCTCTGTCGCCTCTTCGTCGACTGGGTGCTCAGCGATCCGGGGCAACAGATTGTAGCTGAAACCGGCTACGTCCCGCTATGGAACGCGCGGAACTGACGCGTACGAGCCTGTATTCATGGCCATCAACCTGCCCCAGGAAGACATGCCAGCGTCATCCGTTCGACATATTCGGTGACGAGATTTTTGTTGTCAAAGATCACTTACCTCCTCCAGCAGAGATTTGATGAAACATAAAAAGAATGTCGCATTGGTCGCCCATGACAACCGCAAGAAGGATCTCATTGAGTGGGTGGAGTGGAACTTCGAGACCCTCAAGCACCACGCACTGATCTGCACTGGGACCACAGGTCGACTGGTGGAGGAGGCGCTCCAGTCCAAGCTCGGCAACAAAACCGGCGATGAGGGACGCTTCCCAATTCGGCTTCTGAAGTCGGGACCCCTGGGCGGAGATCAGCAACTCGGTGCGCTCATCGCAGAGGGCAAGGTGGACATGGTCATTTTTCTATGGGACCCAATGAATCCACATCCCCACGATGTCGACGTCAAAGCGCTACTGCGTATCGCTGTGGTCTACAACATTCCTATGGCCTGCAACCGTGCCACGGCGGATTTCCTGATTTCGTCACCTCTTCTTGACAGCACCTACAAAAGGGTCGTCAAGGACTATTCCGAATACGTCAGTCGTGGTCTGTAGCGGTCACGTGTTCTTCAGGGCGCAGCGAGTCGCCCGATGGGTGTAGTACCGAGCCGAGATGGCGGTTGGTTTTCCCCTGCCTGCAGCATAGTTTCTGCCGGGTGAAAATACTTGTCGTGGAACACGATCCCAGCGCCGCCGACGCTCTCCTTGAGCTGCTGCTCCAGTGGAACATGGACACGGCGCAGGCCGCCGATGCTGCGTCGGCCCGCAAACAACTGGACGAGGGCGGTATCGACCTGGTCCTGTCCGCCCTGCAGTTGCCCGGCGACAGTGGCATCGAACTGGCGCGCTGGATGCGTTCGCAGCCGGCCCATCGGCGCCTGCCCGTGCTGCTGATCTCCAGTCAGGTTGAGCGTGAGCACATCGTCGCTGCGTCGCAGGCAGGTGTCGAGGGCTTCGTCGCCCGGCCGTACCAGCCCAATGAACTGCGGCAGAGAATTCTCGAAGTGTACCGCAAGAATCGCAGTGAACGCTGGACGCGCGACGCCGGTGAAATCTGGCGCGGTCGTGTGGACCCGGATGCCATCAACGGCTCTGGTCCCGTTGTCCTTTTCGGCGAAGGCATCACCGACGAGGCGCGTCTGGCAGATCCGGCTCAGCGCCCGGTGACGGAGTATCTGGCTCTGGCGCGCGAGGTGATCGACGAGATCAACCAGGGTGATCCCGAACGGGGCGCCGGATACATGATCCTGCCGACGACAACAGAAGTCATTCTCTCCCTCAAGCGACCAGGCACCCGGGAGGCGATCCGGGTCATTCTCGTATCGACCCGCTGTCAGGGCAACCCGACACTCATGGCGCGGTTGTTTTCCATCAACCGACGCAGCAACCAGGCGACGCTGTATCTGGTATATGACGAGGTCGACGAGATTTCGCCCGTGCATCGCCAGGGGCTGAAGGATCTGGGGGTACGCACGCTGCGGCGTTCCCGCGTTGACGCCGCGCGCATGCAGTCGATCCTGTCCCGCCATCTCGTTGCCGAGAGGTCCGCGATTGTCGACGAGGAGCAGGATGACCTGGCACCGCAGCAGATTCGCAGCCGCATCGCCGATGACATTGAGACCATGTCGTCCTTGCCGCCGATACCGCAGGTCTACGAGAAGATCACCAAACTGGCCCGCGAGCCGGGCAGTGACCTGAAGGAGTGGATCAAGGTGATCCGTGTGGATCCGCTGACGTGTGCCACGATCATGCGGCAGGCGAACTCGGTGAACTACGCCTTCAAGGCTGAGGTCTCACAGATCGACAGGGCCGTCATCCTGCTTGGCAAGAACGTCGTGGTTGGCCTCGTCGCCAGCACATCTGTGCGCACCGCGCTGGCGGCGATCGCCGAGAAAGGCTTTCGCCTCGAGGAGCTGTGGCTGCACAATCTGGCCGTCGGATTTGCCGCCCACATCCTGTCACACCCCCTCGATCGTGAGGTGGAGGGGCTGGGCAGCGTCGAAAGTCTGGGATTGCACGTCGACTCCGTGGCAGTGCTGAAGCACATCAACCTGCCGAAGCGACTGGGTCTCGACTATGGTCGCGTCAATGCCATGGCGGCAGGGTCGCTGCATGACATCGGCAAGGGCGTCATGGTCTTCGCCTATCCCGGGCTTTTCCCCCTGTTGCGCGAGGAGTTGCAGGAGCGCAACTGGCGGACCTCCATGCTGGAAGCCGAACGTGAGGTCGCCGGTGGTCTGACTCACACGGTGGCGGGGGATCTGCTGGTGCGCAAATGGGAAATGGGAGAGCAACTGGGCAACTCGGTGCTCGCCCATCACGCCCCCGATGTGGATGATGGGCTGTCCTTCCTGGTGGGTGTCGCCGATGTCATCGGTCAGATCCTTTATCCCTTTCCAAGGGACAGCGCCTACCCGCTGGCCAAAGCGCTCGAGGATGGGGACTGGGAGACAGCCAAGCCCTTCCTGCGCGCGGGTTTCCTCGAGCAGCCGCTGATGAGTGCCGACGAACTGGTGACCCTCGTGCGCACCATCAGTCCACAGGTGCGGCATTTCACGGAAGAGATGCGGCGGTCCCTTGACGCGCCGGTCCGCTGAATCTTGGTCGACGGTATTCGCGGCGCGCCGGGCCGAGTTGGCTGCGCCAACTCTGCGACGGGTCGGGTCCCTTGACGCGCCTATTCGCTGAATCTTGGTCGACGGTATTCCCGGCGCGCCGGGCCGAGTTGGCTGCGCCAACTCTGTGGAGTGTCTGTGACCTTTGCGCGCCCTAGCAGCCCGTTGAATTACGCATGATTCGTGGACGCCCGATTCAGATGGTCCTTCAGGCGGCCACCGACAGCGGCATCGAGACGGAAGTGATCCAGCGGTCGATCACGGCGCCCAGAGTCGCCTCGACGGCGGAAAATAGCCTTCGAAGGGTCCGACAAAGGGCTACGAAGCCCCGTGGTGTTCCCGCACCCAGGAGTTGGCGCATGATGAGGCTGAGATTGAAGGCATGCGTGGCACGGTGGTCGGCCAAGACGTGGAGCACGAAGCGCACATGGATGAGGTCGTAGTGGGCGTTCTCGATCGAGTCGGTGATGATGTTGTGCATGCGAACTTCGAGATTCGGCGCGGAGTGACCCGCCAGTTGCTCAACACGCAGATCGGTCGCTACGACGTGACCCGACGGCCCGACACGGTCAGCCAGCCATCGGGCGACGGGTGCTGCCGATGGTTCGGCTTCGTAGGGGCTTGAGAGTCCTACGCAGACTTTGTGTTACCCGCCATGTCTTTACAAGCCCAGGGCCAGACGCAACCGTTGATCGACTTCGGACATGAGCGACGGATCTCCCTCGCCCACAATACGCAACACGAGCCCCTTATGCAGCAATGCGAGTTTGTGCATTCTGAGCACAGAACGACGCTTGAGGCCCGTGGCCGGAAAAACCAATCCCAGGCTCCAGCACGAAATCGGTTGGGAGGAGATCTGCCGGTATTGCGGCAGAGATGAACAAGCAGAGCACGTCTTCGAGACGAGGGAGCAAGTGGTCGGGTGTCGCCACGAGCGCAGGGCGGACTTTCGCTCCAGTAAGTTCGGTGAACGGGTAGCGGATTACTACCACGCTGCCGCGTTTAACTACGGGCTGAGCCATCGCACGGCCTCGCCATCTACCAGGGAATCGATATCCTCTTCTTCCGCATTGAGCCAGTCAAAACTGCCGGCGACCGCCACGAGTTCTGTCAGTTCCCGGATAGAGATATCGTCGGTAAGGAGTTGAGGTCGCTGTAACTGGCGACGGACAATGAGGAAGGCCGCAAAAGCCTCCACTTCGGTCTGCTCCTGCGGGGTCATCTCTTCAAGTAGCTGTGTGAGCCTAGGGGACATGGCGGCACCTCCTATTTTTTGCCGATTTCCTGTAAAGGCTGCAGTTTTCGCTGAGGGTGTCAAGGGAGCCTGAGAAGCCGAACCCAGCATTGAGCCGCGGACAGATTCACCGATTGCTTTGAACAAGCGAACGGGAAAGGCGACTCACCGTCAATCCAGAACCACTGACAATCCGTCGTTGCTCCAATGCATGTTAGGCCGTACCCACAAATCTCAACTCACCAGGCTCGATTCCATCTAGCGCTTCTAGGATCGGTACAGCAAGAGGCCGAAGGTGCTCCATTCGATTGCTGAATGCTCTCACCAGAACAACACCAAACGGACGGCCCTGGAGTCTCTGTTGATAGGAAAGGCTGCTATCCATCGTGACGAATGCTTCAAACTGGCCGGAAGCTCTCTCAAGCAGTGCGCCGTTCTTGGTTCCGGCCCATCCCATCTGTGGGACTGTTCTGGCCTCATGTGGGGTAAGCAGGGACGCCAGATCGGCAGGCATGTTCTCGTCAAGCAGGACGCGCATGCGACTCGACAGCGCTTCGCGCTTCCTCGAGTACTCCTATGGCTTGGTCTCTCTGAACAGATGGAAACTGATGAAGGAACTCCTCAAGAGAGTCGCCGCCTTCGATGTAGTCGAACAGTGACTTAATAGGAACCCGAGTCCCCTTGAAGACGGGAGTGCCTCCTAGGATATCTGGATCAACGATGACATGCTCAATTGTAGTTGTCATTTAGATTCTCCTGTCTACGTTGCATCGCCGCAGCGCTTCGTTGTAGAACTCGGCGTTTCCCTTGATCGAATCCAACGACTCGGCCTCCGAAAACGGTAGAATGGCTCTCTCGGACGCTTCGTCGTTCGGCGCGAAGGGACCCAACTCGCCCAGTGTACAGACGTATCCAACAATGTAACTGATGGGATAGGGATACCGATAGCCATAGGGTCGGGGAGCAATGACCTCAATCTCTCTAGACCGAAGTTCCAGCAGAGGTTTTGGTGTAAGTGGTTGTTTCACTGGAGATTTGGTCCTTTATGGGT
>JAQCJA010000425.1 GCA_027593305.1 bacterium | reverse complement strand
ATTGTTGTCCCCCCCCGTGTCCATCGTCACCCACTTGCCGAAGTCGTTGGACCAGACCTCGCTGACGCAGTGGGCGCGGATGACGAGGGTGCGCGCCGTGAACCCCAGGGCGGCACAGCACTGGGTGAAGACGGTGGCGTAGTGTGTACACATGCCGAGGGACAGCTTCTGCCCTGCCAGTTCGAGGATCAGCAGCGCGTCCCAGGGCGGACAGTACTGGAGTTCGCCCAGGTTCCAGCCATCCTCCCATTGCTCGCGCACCCACTGGCTGAGGCGCACCATCGCCTCAAACTCGGTCTTGGCCGGGCCGACGACCTGATCCAGCTTCCAGCGCTCGCGCAGGATGCGACCCCGTTCATCGGCCGCCTGCAGGTGCGAAAACCGGTAGGAACCATAGACCAGAGCCCGGTTGTCGGCAGCCACGACACGGGCGGCGACGGCGGCAGTGGCCTCGACATCGGCAGACAGGCGAACACCTGTCAGCAATGGCGACACCGCCGGATCCGACGTTGCCAGCAACAGGCGCCACTGCAGGAAACGCACGTCCGGCAGAGCCCCCGTACCCGCCGCCGGCAACGGCGCCCAGGCGCTCCAGCTCTGTGGCGTGTACGCCGGTGTGGATCCGGCGCGCCACTGCAGGTTGGCCGATGCGCCCCGGGGAAGCTCCGCATCCAGTTCCACCTGTACGTTGCGGGCGTGACCGACACGGGCCACCCCAACGCCATCAACATCGAGCAGATCCACAACCGTCGACGTCACCTGGCCGACGGGTGCATGCTGCTCAAGCCACAGCCGCACCAGGTATTCACCGTCGGCCCGATCGTTGTCACCCATCTCCTCTGAGCGCCAGGTCTGGCCGCCATCGTCGCTGACTGCACTGCGATCCGGCAGTCGACTCTCTTCGATCAGCAACATCCAGCGGGCGTCGCCAAGGGCGCGGAAGAGAATCTCGTTGGCCCCCTGCCGCAGCCAGGCGGGATCGATGTCGATGGCGTGCCAGGCATCCTCCCAGTACTCACGCTGCGCCTGCCAGGTGACGGTGGTCTCGTGCCCATTTACCGTCACCGCCAGTTGGCCCCCCTCCGTAACACAGCGCAGGTAGACGCTGAGCCGGGCCGTCTCTGCCGTGACGGGTCCGTCGATGTGCAGGGTCTTGCGCGCCTGTCGCAGGCCGGCAAGCCACTCCCCGTTGCGCGTTGTGCAGCGCCCCGATTCATCGGTGATGGTGACGCCACGGCGCAGGCACAGGCGGCCCCCCTGGTGGCAGACGACATTTCGCCTGGTGCAGTCGTTCAGGGCCGGGCCCTGCCAGTTGCGCTCGATGGTTGCCACTGTCATGGTGTTTCCTCCAGTTAGCGCACGAGACGGCGGAAGGATTCTTCCACCAGTTCGCACTCGATCAGATCATCCAGGCAGTCCCGCTGCAGGCCATCAGCGATCACGGAAAAACTGGCCCGTACCGCCCCTTCGGTTCGATCCAGCGCATCGGCGTCGTCGTGGGCGGCGTTGAAGAAGAAGCCCCCTGCCAGGATGACGCCGTGACGGGCGTTCTCCTGGACAAAGAGGGTCGCCACCTTTGCCGAATGCTCGGCAGGTACGTCGAACTGGATCCGCGGATGCGCCGCAACCCCGATGCACCGTACCGGACAACCCGTGGCGGCGGCGGCGGCATCGATGCGGGCGCGAAAGGCTGCACCGAGACGCTCGAACAGGGCGGGAGCATCGATGCGCTCCAGTTCACCAATCGTGGCCAGCGACGCGGCGATGCCGACATTGTCATCCCAGTAGGCACTGGATATGAACATACGTTCCACGGGCTGCATCACGGAGCGCCGACCCACAACAGCCGCCATGGGATAGCCATTCGACATGGCCTTGGCAAACACCGTCAGATCCGGCGTCACGCCCGTAACTTCCTGCACGCCA
Source organism: bacterium (assembly GCA_027593305.1). GTDB lineage: Bacteria > Latescibacterota > UBA2968 > UBA8231 > UBA8231 > UBA8231. Next base: position 2,605 of record JAQCJA010000425.1, on the reverse strand, counting down.
CCCAGGGCGATGCGCCAACCGCAGGAGACCTCATCGAAAATCAGCACGACGCCATATCTGTCGGCCAGATCGCGCACCCCCTGCAGATACCCTTCAGGCGGCAGCTCGGTGCGCATGGGTTCCATGATGATCGCCGCCACCTCGCCATCATGGGCCCGCAGCAGATCTTCCAGCCGGTTCAGGTCGCCGTACTCAAAGGGCAACGCCGTGCCCTCCAGTCCTTTCGGCACACCGATGGGATCGATGCCGTTGAACAGATGATCGGCAAGCCGTTCGGCACCAAGGTTGGCCGCCAGATACCAGTCGTGCCAGCCGTGGTAGCCACTGAGCAGCACCTTGTCACGCCCCGTCACACCACGGGCGATCCGCACCGCCATGGTGCAGGCTTCACCACCCCCCTTGGCGTAGCGCACCATCTCCGCCGAGGGCACGAGGCGCACGAGCAATTCAGCCAGTTCGACGGAGGACTCGTGCACGATGGAATAGATCGAGCCGCGATCGATCTGGGCCTTGACGGCGGCATCCACAACGGGGTGCGCATAGCCGAGAATGATCGGTCCCACAGCGCTGAACCAGTCGATGAATTCATTGCCATCCACATCGGTGATGCGGCAACCCCTGGCGCTCTGTGCGTAGATGGGAGAGAATCCGAGGGCCGCCCGCGTCGGCCGGCGGCTGATCAGTTGCGTGGTTCCCGGAATCAGTTTTTTTGCCCGCTCCAGAATCTCGAGGGAGCGGGTCAGATCGAGGCGTCTTTTGGGCGTTGTCATGGGATCCAATCTGGTGGGCAGGCAGGGGTGACGTCACTGCTTTGACTGACGGGCGCGTGGGCTCGGCTCACCTTCGATCCTCCTCCAGCAGAGCCGGATCAAAGCGCCCGACCGCATCCAGTGGATACACGCGCCGACCCAGATGTTCGAAGGTGACCGCCCAGGGGCTGTGCACGGAGGGCTCGGCGACCAGATGCACCGCACCGGCCCAGTCGCTGAAACCGGAACGGAAATGCGCCGCTGATTTGACCCCCACGTAGCGCATCTGGCGCGGGTCCAGATCCAGGGTGCGGGCAAAGGCGGTGTCGAAAGGTTGTTCCCGGATCGTCACCAGCAGCACATGCAGTCCATCCTGCTCGATATGGGCTGATGGGCCCATGCTGGCCTCCAGACCGGCGTACATCGGCCCGTCATACCGGTAGTGTCCGTCACTGACGGCCACGACGCGGGCGCGCATGGCCACCGGAGCTCCCTGCACGGGCGCGGATCTACCCCCCACCTGCAGGTCTACGGTTGCCCCGACGCCAACGGCGTGACAGAGGGCGACAGATGCGGGATCGACGATATAGAGCACGCAGGCATCGCGCAGTCCCGCCTCGATGAAAGCCCGCAACATGCCCGTGCTGTCACCGGGTGAGCCACCACCGGTGTTGTCATCACGGTCGGCCAGTACCGCCGGGTAGAGGCCGTCTGCTTCCACCTGCGCCAGCACCTGTCGTGTGGACCGCCTCGGCAGGTGCCATTGGGCGCGCCGCTCGTAGATCCAGGCGCCCAGTTCATCGGCACAGTGCTGTGCCAGCGCGGCGTCGGCATCGGTGACGACCGTGACCGATGCACCCATGCAGGCAACGTCCGCCAGTGGAAAACAGGTCGACACGGACGCACAGACAACCCCGGGACGGGCCTCGATCTCGTGCAGGTAGTCGATCACCTCTTTCATGGGAGCCTCCGCCGTGACCTGATTCATGCCCCACATCATCGGCAGCAGACAGGCACGCATTTCCGGGCGCAGACCCTGGCGGACGATGCGCATGAGCACGTCGGCACATTCCCGCCCGCGCAACGCCATGTCGACTTCCGGATAGGTTTCGCGCCCGATCAGCACGTCCGCCGCGGCGATCATGTCCAGCGACAGGTTGGTGTGGATATCGAGCTGCACAACGACGGGAACGGCGTCGCCAACCTGGGCTCGCACGGCGCGCAGGATGTGACCGTCGGCGTCGGCGATGCCCTCGGCCACCATCGACCCATGCAACTCCAGCAGCACCCCGTCGATGGCGCCAGCGCTACGGATGCCATCGAGCAACGCAGCGAGGATTTCGTCGAACAGTGCCCGCGGTGTCGGGCCGCTTGGGTGGGGCTCGGCGTAGATCGTCGGGATCAGCTCGAAACCGTGCACATCGGCGCCCTCAATAAAGCCGCCAATGGGCGTGTTGGTGTTGCGGAAGGTCGTCAGCAGGGCGGCACCACGCAGGCAACCGAAGCGCGACTCGTACGCCGCACGATCCGTCGGCACAGGGGTGAATGTGCTGCTTTCGTGGCTGAATGCTCCTGTGGCAATGCGCATGGCGCTCAGTATAGCCCGGTTGGCGGATGGCGTCACTTCCGGCTACCTTTGGCCGCCATGATCTTCGAAGGCATCGACATCTTTCGTCGCCGACTGCAGGCCGGCGAAGTCCTGCTCGGCTGTGGTATCGGTCTCACCGATCCGCAGGTCAGCGATGCCCTCGCTGACTCGGTTGACTTCCTCTGGATTGACCTCGAGCACACCCCCATGGGTCCCGAAGCCATGCGTGGCCACCTGCTGGCGGCGCGCGGCCGACGCCGAGCCATTG
>JAQCJA010000424.1 GCA_027593305.1 bacterium | reverse complement strand
ACCCGTGGCCAGCGTCAACCAGTTGCTGACCGATTTCGTCACCTGGCAGGGCGGCCATGTCGTGCGCGGCGAAGAACGGCGGGGACCGACGGCGGTCGACCTCACCTGCGGCATTGACTCAACGGTGACGACTTTGTTTCGGCTGCTGCGGGATCGGGGCCTGACGCGCACCGCCGGTCGCATTGCCCTTGTCGTGGATGTCAGTGATGCGCCTGCTGTGCGTGTGCAGCGTCTGGCGAGAATGGCGCAGTCGCTGACAATGATCACCGGGGGTGACTCCATCACCCTCACGCCGGACCTGATGGTCGGTGAACACCAGCTCACCCGCGGCACACCGGATCACACCCAGGCCATCGATGCAGAAGACGGAACCACGGAGGATGTGCGGCGACATCTGTGGGCTCTTGCGGAGCAATCCGCCAACCAGGGCAAAGCCACAGCCAGTGCCCATCTGCGACCCGCCACTCTGCAGGCGCTGGAGGAAATGCTGCCCAGGCTTGAGCGCCGGGGCTACCATTTCGTGACGTTGGCGGAGTACGACGACTGAACCTCCACGAGGCCTTTGCCTACGAACTGGTTGCCACCGACCCGAAGACGGGCGCCCGGGCGGGGGTGTTGCATACGCCCCATGGTGATATCGAAACCCCGGTATTCATGCCGGTGGGCACGCAGGCGACGGTAAAAACCTTGAGCCAGCAGGATCTGCTGACGCTGGACGCGCCGATCATCCTGGGCAATGCCTACCACCTGTATCTGCGACCTGGACACGAACGCATCGAGCGCTTCGGTGGTCTGCACGGCTTCATGAACTGGCCAAGGCCGATCCTTACGGATTCGGGCGGTTTTCAGGTGTTCAGCCTGCAGGACCTGCGCAAGATCACCGAGGACGGCGTACGCTTCAAGAGCCACCTCGATGGCTCCGCGCACCTGTTCACACCCGAGTCGGTGATGGACATCGAACACGGGCTGGGGGCTGATATCATCATGGCCTTCGACGAGTGCACCCCGTACCCGGCAACCGAACAGTACGCGCGTGACTCCATGGAGCGCACGCAGCGCTGGGCGGAGCGTTGCCGGCGGCGCCACGAGGAGTTGCAGGGGATACAGGTCGCCGCGGGCCGACCACCGCAGGCGTTGTTCGGCATCGTCCAGGGTGGCGTGTATGCGCACCTGCGCCAGCAGAGCGCCCGTGATCTCGTCGCCCTCGACCTGCCCGGATACGCCATCGGCGGACTGGCCGTCGGCGAACCGCGGGCCGACATGCTGGCCACACTTGAAGGCACGATCCCAGAGTTGCCGCCACACAAGCCGCGCTACCTGATGGGCGTCGGTCTGCCCCAGGATCTCATCGACGGTGTTTCGCGGGGCATCGACATGTTCGACTGCGTCATCCCGACGCGTAATGCCCGCAACAGCACGCTGTTCACCAGCACCGGGCGGGTGCGCATGAAGAATGCCATGCACGCCGACGACCCGGCACCCCTCGACGCGGCCTGTGTCTGCCCGACGTGTACGACGTATCACCGGGGCTACCTGCGCCACCTGTTCCAGACCAACGAGATTCTCGGCCTGCATCTGGCGACCTACCACAACATCCACTTCTTTCTGAACCTGATGCGGCAGATGCGCAGCGCCATTGTTGCGGGCTGCTTCACGGACTGGCGCCGGACGTTTCTCGCGACTTACCAGGACCGGTGAGAATTCGTAGCTTGAATGGTTCCTGAAGCTTCCTATCCCTTCGCGCAAGGACCGACGGATCGTGCTCTTTTTTCTCGCTCAGCCCGCCTATGCCATGGGCGGTGGCGCCGGTGGTGGTGCCGACGGCAATCCCATCGCCCAGTTGTTGCCTTTCGTCCTGATGTTTGTCGTGCTCTATTTCCTGATTCTGCGACCGCAGATCAAGAAGCAGAAGACGCAGCAGAAAATGATCGACGAGTTGCAGAAGGGCGACAAGATTGTTACCAGCGGCGGTCTCCATGGCGTTATCACGAATTTGAAGGATGATATCATTACGGTGAAGATTGCCGAGAACGTGCGTGTCGACATGTCGCGTGCCGCCGTGTCTCGCGTCCGCGAGGACGGCGACGACAAGAGCGAAAAAAGCGACAAGTAGCGGCTCGACCGGTGCGCGTCGTCTTCCTGGGCACGCCCGCCTTCGCCGTCCCGTCCCTGGTCCGGCTCGCCGCCAGTCAGCATGAGGTGGCGGCAGTGGTCACCAATCCGGATCGCGCTGCAGGGCGGGGACGCAAGCTGCGTCCGCCACCCGTCAAGATCGCCGCCATCGAACTCGGTCTGCCCTTGCTGCAGCCGGAATCGCCCAAGGACCCAGGCCTGATCGCCCGGTTGACGGACCTGGCACCCGACGCCTTCGCTGTGATCGCCTTCTCCCTGCTACCCAGGAGATTGCTTGCCGTTCCGCGCCTGGGCTCGGTGAATGTGCACCCGTCGTTGCTGCCCGCCTATCGTGGCGCTGCCCCCATCGTCTGGGCTCTGTTCGATGGCTGCACCGATACGGGGATCTCGACCTTTCTGCTGAATGCAAAGATGGATGCCGGGGACATCCTGCTGCAGGAGCATCTTCGCATAGGCGACACTGAGACGGCCGGGGAACTCGAGGCTCGGCTTGCCGTGGATGGCGCCGACTTGCTCGTACGGTCCCTGGATGGTCTGCGGGATGGTACGATCACGCCGCGGGCCCAGTCCACGGAGGGAGCCAGCCGCGCACCCAAGCTGACGCGGGAGGATGCACGCCTCGACTGGACCTGGCTAGCGGCGCAGGTGTTCAACCGCATCCGCGGGGCCAACCCCATGCCCGGTGCCTTCACGACCTGGGCCGGCGGTGCACTGAAAGTCCATCGAGCTGAACTCACAGCCGACAGCGGCACGCCAGGCGTTGTCCTGACAGCATCCGAGGACGAGGGCCTTGTCGTCGCCTGTGGCCGGGGCGCGGTGCGTCTGCTGGACGTGCAACCCGAAGGCCGGCCACGTATGGCGGCCGACGCGTTCCTGCGCGGCAGTCCACTGACGGCCGGTACACTCTTCGGCACCGGCCACTGACGTGCGCTGCCACGTGGCATGCCTGGTGTTGCTGTTGACTGCCACTGTCGCAACGCAGGCTCAGGTGCCGCAGGCCGCCGTCGACTCCGCTTCGGTTCGTGTCCCGGCGTCCGGATTTGGCGCGCAGGTGTCTGGCGTGGCTGATTCTGGCGAGGCTGATTCCGTCACAGGTCTCTCACCCCGGGGCGCTCTGCTGCGCTCGGCATTGATCCCGGGTTGGGGGCAGTTGTCCCAGGGGCACCCGTGGAAAGCGGTGCTGTTTTCCGGTGCCGGCATCGGCTGGTTGTCCGCGGCTTTGGCCGATGCCGCCAGCGTCGGCAACGCCGCTACAGCGACCGTCCGTCAGGATCGGGCGGCACGGCGCAACACCCGGGTGTTGTTCTATGTCATCACCGCCACCCTTGCCGGTCTCGATGCCTACGTGGATGCCCATCTGGATGATTTTCATCTCGAGGCTGATCCTTTCATGGCGGGCGCCCAGCTGACACGCCGTTTCTAGAAGAGGCTTCTGATGCTTGATGCAGCGCAGCTGGAGCAGTTCCACAACGAGGGGTATTTGATCTTCGAAGGGCTGATCCCGGGTCCGCAGTTGGAGCACTACGTGTCCGTCTTCGACGAGCTTGTGGCCCGGGGCCGTCAGCTGACGACATCAGAGGGCCACTTCTCCCTTGAGCTGGATGCCGATGGTGCGCCGCGACCGGGCCTGTTGCACAAGGTGCAGGGCGTCTGTGTTCTGGAGCCCCGGGTTCTGCAACTGGCCCGCGAGGCAGCCATCGTCGAGCGTGTCGTGCCCCTCGTCGGCAACGAGGAAGTCGATGTCTTCGGCACCAAATTCTTTCCCAAACTTGCCGGCGGCGGCACCTCCACCCACTGGCATCAGGACAACTTCTATTTCGGCACGGCGTCGGATCGCGTCATCTCCTGCGGCATCTACCTGCAGGATTCCGATCTGGCCAACGGCTGCCTGCGCATTGTTCCGCGAAGTCACCTCAGCGGCAAGATTGCGGAGCACCGCCACGAGCCAGGCATGCATGGATCCTGGACCGACGTCGACGAAGCGGCCGCCATCGATGTGGAGGTCCCCGGGGGCTCCGTCGTGCTGTTCTCGGCCAATCTTTTGCACGGCACCGCCGATAACGAAGATCCCGAACGCACGCGCTATTCCACTGCCTGGCACTACGTTCCGGGAGACCTCGATCTGGAGCGCTTTCCCCGGGGGGGATACGACGATCGGTTCACGGTTCGCCCCGCCACGGTGACGACACTGTAGTCGTGTGGTAACAGAACCGGGGGCGGTCACACCCGCTACCATCATGCCCGCTGGTGTATGGGCACGGAAGCTCCCTTGCGGCCCGCGGTTTGCAGGTACGTGGGCATGGCGACTTCGCGTTTTCTTCTTCTCTGTGTCGGCTGCCTCTGGCTGGTGTCGGCCCCACAGGCATCTTTTGAGCGCTCCGTATTTCCACAGCCACCATTGACGGCC
>JAQCJA010000423.1 GCA_027593305.1 bacterium | reverse complement strand
AGCGCGTCGATCTCGGTGGTGTCGTTGTAGTAGTGTGTCGACACCCGCATCCATTGGCCGTCGTCGCGGCGCCCCGCCGGTGTCGTGATGTGGAAGCGCTCATGCAGTTGCGCCCGCAGATCGTCGACCTCGATGCCACGCAACATCCAGGCGGTCAGCGAATTCGCCAGGCCCTCGGCGCCCGGTGCCGACGTCAGGCAGGTGGCCCAGTCCGTCGCCTCCAGTCGCTGCCGCAGATAGGCCGTCAGTTCGCGGCCCCGTGCGGCGATGGCCTGCTGGCCGATCTGTTCCTGCACGTCGACGGCGGTTGCTGTCGCCACCAGACTGGGCAGATCACGTGAGCCCCACTGATCAAGGCACCACATATACGGCCGGCCGCCGATCAGCATGCGGCCATCGTCGGCGCGCGTCGTGCCGTCCCGGCGGTAGCCGTGACCGACAACGATGTGGTGCAGGCGTTCCTGCGCCTCCGGCGAGGCATAGAGGAAACCGACCCCTTTGGGTGAACACAGCCACTTGTGGCAGTTGCCGCCGTAGAGGTCACAGCCGGAGGCGGCCAGCGTCAGTGGAATGTGGCCCGGTGCGTGCGCGCCATCCACGGCGATCATGGCACCATGTTCGTGGGCCAGCGCCGCCAGTTGGGCGACAGGTACGATCGTGCCGGTGCCACTGAAGATGTGGCATACCGAGAGCAACCGGGTGCGGGGTGTGATCTGCGCGGCAAAGGCGTCGATGATCTGCTGTGGGGACGTGGGTGACACAGGCAGGACCGCCCGGCGCACGACGAGCTTGTGCCGGACTTCGGCGTGGTGGATGCAGTTGTCGATGGCGGTGTACTCATGATCCGAGGCGAGGATCTCGTCCCCCTCGTTCCAGTCCAGACCGAGGATGGCCATGTTCATCGACACCGTCACGTTGGACGTGAAGGCCAGATCCTCTGCCGGGGATCCGAGGAAATGCCCCAGGCGCCGGCGGGCGTCATCGGCACGATCCCAGAATATGGGATGATGCATCGTCGGATTGCGCTCGAATTCGCGCAGTCCTTCGACGTAGTCGTCAAAGGTGCGCCGGTGCAGCGAACCGAAGGATCCCGTGTTCAGGTAGATCTCGTCGACGCCAAGCATGTGCTGGCTGCGCCACTGGCTCCAGTCCATCATCTCCGTCCAGGTAAAAGGGAAGTACCGCCAGCAACTCTAGCGGACGACATGCACAATCTCGGTACGGGTGTCACTGTTGCCGTCCGTCCCCAGCACGAGGCGCAGCAAGTATACGCCGGGGGGCAGCGCCCGCCCGTCGTCATCGGTGCCGTCCCATGTACTGCGGTAGCGCCCGACGCCATCCTGCCCCTCATACAGGCGCCGCACCAGACGCCCCGACAGATCGTAGACGCCCACCGAGACCGCCGCATCACTGGTCATTTCGAAGACGTCGTAGGCAATTGTCAACTCGTCGTTGATGCCATCACCGTTGGGTGTGAGCACCGCAAGACTCATCTCCACGCGCAACAGCCGGTCACTCTCTTCGTCGGTAGCCACCGAAACGCGGTTGCCGTCAAACTCGGCGGAGGCGTCTCCTGGATCGACCCTTTGCGCCATACGCGGCGTCTGCGCGCTGTTCCAGACGCGCCCGTCGAAACGGGTGCCATAGCGCAGGACCTGCGCCTCGAAGTCGACCTCAATCAGCGTTCCGGAGTCGCCGGCCCGTATGTGCGGCAAGCGCAGGACGAGGCGGTGTAGCTCCGTCAGTTCCACGTCCCGGGGGACGGCGGCATCGGCGATGCGGACCTGTTGCACGGCCCCCAGGAAAGAGGGAGAACTGATCTCCAGACGATCGAAGCCGCTGTGCCGGGCACTGATGGTCGGCCGCAGGGCGTAGGTGTAGGTACGCATCGATCCTGCCGTTGTCTGTACTGGCCAGATTTCACCTATGAGAGCCGCCGCCGCCGGGGGCCAGGCCTCGAGTTCCACAAAGCGCACCACGCCACCCTCTGTGTCGGGTTGAAAGTCGACGCGGAACTGAAAGAACTGCCGCGGGCCAGGGGACAACATCTGCGTGCCGCTGCTGTCAGCCAGGTCGTACGGTTCGGACCAGAAGCTCCAGTGCTCGTGATCATAGCTGGTACCGGCGCGTTCTCCGGGCGCCAGATTCTCGTACTGGGCGCGGCTGACCTCTTCCTTGTCCTGAACTCGCCCGGTGAATCGCCAGTAGCTCGTTGGTTCATCATCGCTACCGGTGCGGGTCTGCAGCCGCACACGTGTGCCGGCACCAGCCTCGGCGGACCAGCGCAAATGTCCCCAGGCCATGGGCTGGTCAAAGGCGACGACGTCGGATGTATATGTGGCGCGCTCGACGAACCCCCGCCCGTAGATCTCAATATCCTGAATCTCCCAGCCCACCTCGGTCTCACCAATGGCCAGTTGAAAGAACCGTGTCCGTTGCTCAGACGATATCTGGATGTCGCGCACCTGCTGCCGATTGTCACGAATGTCGGCCACAATCGGATCCATCAGCGAACAACACCACAGACTCTTGGGCACCTCGGGATTGAGGTGGATGCGGAAATCGCGCACCGTCAGTGCCGGATCCCGCAGGCCGGAGCGCAGCACGACACGATCGACGAGGAATTGGCCCCCGAGATCGATGTCATTGGTGCCGACAGTAGCGAAGATCCCGCGGCAACCCTCGCGGATCCAGATGCACTTGTAGCCACTATGCAGCCAGTTGGTTCGTGGATCGCCGTCGAAAGCCCTTTCCTTGTTGTCGAAGACACCCCCCAGCGCCGTGGCCCGCTGCGCCAGGTTGAAATCGGGATCCATCTGCAGGGGCCGCAGTTCACCTGCCGTCATATCGAGGAAAGAGGCTTCGCCCGCCGCTTCGTGGTGTACGGTCCAGTCAGAAGCGCGGACCGTGCCACCGATGGCTGCAGTGGTTGTTGCGGGCTTGCCCCAGTGTAACACGAACTGGGCCTCGACCGGAGCCGGCACCAGACACAAAACCAGACAGGGAACCAGACACAACTGCAGCCACGACGCACCAGCGAGCCGGGCAACGGGTAGGGTGAATGGGGAGATCGCGCGCATGAGTCCAAGCAGGATGGGCGACGGGGTGGCCACTGCAGCGTGCCTGCCGCCGCAAGATAGGCCGAGTGCGGGGCACGCCCCAAACCGCGCCGGCCGCTGGCGGTTACTGTTGCGCGCGAACCTGCACCGGATCCAGGCAGATCAAGGCCAGGCTCTGCGCCGGCAGAAACAGTTGTTGCTCGTGCTGCCCCGCACGGTCCGGGGTCTGCCACACCTCCATGGGGACCAGGCTGCCCTGCCGCCAGTTCGCGTGGGGCTGGGCCTCGCCCGTCGTGACGGCGGCGGGCGCCTGTGTGTGCGCAACAGACGCCGGCTCCGCCCGATGCACCGCAACACGAACCGTGGCCTCTCGTGGCGGCGCCATCAGACACCCTCCCCCAGTCCCAGACGCTGTTCCTCGGGGCGCAGCGCTTCGATGATAAACTGGATGTGCTCCTCCAGGGGCACGCCCAGTTCCTCGGCGCCCTGTATGATATCGTCGCGATTCACGCCGCGCGCGAAACCTTTGTCCTTCAGCTTCTTCCTGACACTCTTCACCGACAGGTCGGCAAGACTGCGCGAAGGCCGCACGAGGGCGCAGGCGACGAGGAAGCCGCACAGTTCATCGACGGCGAACAGGGTTCGGGCCACCATCGACTCCCGGGGGACTCCCGTGTAGTGGGCGTGACCAAGGATGGCCTGACACAGTTCCTCATCGTAGCCGCGAGCACGCAGCAGGGCTACCCCCTCTGCAGGGTGCTCTTCGGTTGCTGACAGGGCATCGTTGGGGAACCGCTCGTAGTCAAAGTCATGCAGCAGACCCACCGTCGCCCACGCTTGTTCGTCTGCGCCAAGCCGGCGGGCCCAGGCACACATGGCGATCTCTACGGCGTACATGTGTTTGCGCAGTGCGTCGGACCGGGTGTACTCCTGCATCAACTGCAACGCTTCTTCTCGTGTCATCGTGGCAACATCTTTCTGTCAGTATTGTCATCATCATAGTGCGGGCGCACGACACCGCCCACCTCGATCCGTGGTCCTGCCATCTGCATCTGCACACGCAGCCGCAGCAACGACGGCCGGCCCGTCTCATAACCTTGCTCGATCAGCAGTTCGGTGCCATCCGGCAACAGCTTGTGCTGCAGCAGATACGCCCCCAGGCAGGCGGCGGCATCACAACTGGCGGCGTCTTCCGGTCCGTCCTCATCGGGGCGAAACATACGGGCCGCGACATGATGGCTGTCGTCCCGGGCCTGCAGACAGAAAACGTAAACCTTGAGATGCAGCGCCTGATGCCGCACCATGCGTACCGCCAAACCACGGAACGCGGGTCCATCGAGGCGACACGTGCCCAACTCCTGCAGGCCGGGAACCGGTACCAGCAGAATGGGCTGCGCCAGCGACATCATCTGTACCGGCGGCAGCTTGAGATCCCGGGGCAACTGCAGACCCAGCAGATCGTCAATCTGCGCTGTCGGCCACGGGGCGCC
>JAQCJA010000422.1 GCA_027593305.1 bacterium | reverse complement strand
TTCACGAGCAGCCGGCGTCGTCGGTTGTACGTCGAGACTTGCACATCGTCGGGTCTGCCCCTCCACCGGAACCGTACATGGCAGCCGCCCGGAAGGTCAGACCCTCCGGGCGGACATAGATGAAATCAACAGAGCGCCATCAGCCGTTGGCCGACGCTTTCTGCCCCTAACGGTTGCTGAGTTCGACGGAACCGTCAGGAAACTTGCGCCCCACCTCACGCTCGAAGTGAAACGGGATGTCAACTGTCTCGACAGGTTCGCCGCGGTAGTCAAAGCGAATGACGAGATCTTTCACCATTACCGTCATGTCAGAAACATCCGTATGCAGGGGCTGAAAGAGCACATACCCCTCCAGTTCCTGGCCGGAAAAAATATCCTGCCGGCGGAACATGGTCGACTGCAGGATCGCGCGACGCTCCTTGTACACACCGTACTCATTGCCTCGGTAACCGATGGCGTAGGCACGAAAGTAGCGGTCCAGCTGTTTCATGGTGAGATCGTAGTACTTACGCTCGTTCGTGCTCTCCAGCACGATGTCACCCAGCACACGGACCTTTGGATACTGATAGTTCTTCACGCCAAGCATGAACACGGAGAACCGCTGCTTGTCGTCACCGGTGTAGAAATCTTCGACACCGCCGTACGTGAACGGGTTCTCACTGTACGGACCAAGATCGCTGCCGCCGAACTGACGATTGAGTTCCTCGTCTGTAACGGGGCGCATGCGCACCTCAAGGCGGTCCTGAATCCAGGTGATGGTCCCATCATCTGCAACCGTCATATTCGGTCCCTGCGCCTCCTCGACGCTGGGACGGACCTCGCCAGCATACGGGCGCCAGGCGCAACCGGCGCCGGCGCACAGCGCCACCAACGTTGCCAACAGAGCTGCTCGCTGAATCGTCTTCATGCCTAGAAACTCCCGAAGCCTGCGTACATGGCGAAGAAGATGAACGTTTCGGTTTGTGCGTCCTCGAGGATATCGATATCGATCCGCGAGACCCGCAGACCGAATTCCGTGAAGACCTCATATCCCTGATAGTCCGTTCGGTTCATGACCTGCAGAGCCCCAACCAGTTCGTTGCGCGGCGAGCCCTCGAGGGTCTCTTTGGCGCTGTCACGGAACTGTTTGGTCCACAGATACTCGGTCCCCAACTGCAGCGCACTGCGCGAGAGGAAGGGGAACCGCATGATCAGGAAAGCCGACTCGCGAAGTTCTGTCGTCGGCCGCTGGAACTGACTCTCCTTCAACGACGGTACCAGTCGCTGGAATTCACTCTTCCAGCGAGGCTGGATCGTCACACTACCCAATTGATGCGTGTAATCCGCTTTGTTGATCAGACCGAGGAAACTTGCCGTCTCACGAATATCCTCGGATGGCAGGACACGACGGCTGGCGATCTGATCTTCGTAGTCGATCTGATCGATGAACTCGTACTTGAATTTGTTGATCACGTTGATCGACTCCCACCGCTTGATGTCAAACTGGGCGTACACGGTGTTGACCCAGGCATCTCGCATCGGCAATGGGTCTTCGAAGGGAACAATCTCGCCGGCGATCCCGTCTGCAATGCGCCAGACCAGCAGGTCGTCTTTGATATCATCCTGCACGCGGCGGAGGTTCTCGTACACCCGCAACTTGCCAAGTCTGGCGAAGTCGCGCTCGTAGGTCACCAGGGCATAGGTCGTCTGGTTGTCACGATCATCAGCCAGCTGTCTCTCGTCGAGACGGCCCACGGTGAGCTTGGCCCAGGGACCCATGAAGGCCCCTCCGTAGATATTGTATCCACGCCGGTCGCGCCGGTACGGAAAATCAGGCTCGTCATCGTTTTCAAATCGGTCGGAAACACCGTTGTTGTTCATATCCACGCCAAACAGGAACTCAGGCCGGTCCACGTTGTAGCGCAGGAACGGTTCTTCCCAATCCGGCTTCAGGTTGGGGCGCACCAACTCGACGTTGTTCTGGTTGTAGTCGGCGATGAAGTCGTTGTTCTCGTCCCATCCGGGAAATACGAACCGGTCGGCACTGGCGCCGGAGCCGATCCGCTGCCAGTCCACCTGACGATCCTGATCATCGTTGTCGTCAACCATCTCAAAGATGGCCTGTGTCTGGGAGTCGTAGTCGATGGGGCCGGTGTCACCACGTTGCATGGCCAGATACGAACTCGTGCTGTAGTCCGGGTCCATGCTGTAGGCTTCACCGAAGAAATAGAAAGGATAGGGCTTGCGCGAGATGTTGATCATCCACGCATCAGCCTCTTCCACGGCGTGATTGTGGTCCGTCGCATCGACCTCAGCAAAGCGTGGGAAGCGCTTGTGTTGACGATTGCGATCCCACTCCCCCATGACGTCGAAGCCGAAGGCATCGCGTGCTTCGACGGTGAATCCGAAGATCTCGTTCGCTGTCGGCAGACCGTACTCAATGCGGACGAAGCGCTGGTTTGAGCCGTCCTTGACGTTACCCGGGGCACGAATTGTGCGTTCCGGCATACCCTCGGACAGAAACACCGGTTGATTGAGCTGGTTCGTCTGGTTGTTCGAAGTGATGTCGATGCGATAGTCGTTGGCCACCAGCAGGCGAAATTCGACGGCGGCGATATCTGCCGGTTGCGGTCCAACGCCAGCCGCCTTGTACTCGGGACCATCGAATTCGTAACGCAGATTGATCGTCTCACGTCCATCGGCTGTGCGGAAGCCTTCGCGTTGAAAACCACCCTCAAGAACAGGTGTGTATTCGAGGATGGGACTCTCGCTGCCGTCCTTCTGCTTGAGGCGACGACGGTTTGAGATTTTGTTGCCGTCGCTGTCGGTGATGATGACTTCTTCGAGGAAGAAGGCGGCACCACCCACCAGATCCTGCGGCGAATCGTCACTGAGACGAATCTGCACTTCCGTGATATCCGCGTTCTGTGCTTCCGTCAGTGATCCCTGGAGGGGATTGCCCTGGAACGCCTGGCCCCGCGTGCGGGCATTGAAGGCGTTGACGTACGTGGCGCCGATCTTGACAAAGTCACCGATCTGTGCCGTCGTGCGCCCACCAAGAAGATTGGTCACATTGGACTTTTCATTCGGCTCCGTGCCGGTGCTGCGGAAACCACTGGGCCGGGAGGCGATGACGGTAGCTTCATATTTATCGGAGGCCAGATCCACCTGAATGCCGTCAAACAGGGGTTTGGCGAAGGTCATTGGCGTCAGGGTTGTACGGATCTCGTTGCCGACGGTGACCGAAGCGTGGTACTGCCCCTTGGCGTCTGAAGCAACAACAAGGTTGCTGAAGAACTGACCGAACTGATCGGTCTTCAGCAGGCGACTTCCAGCTGCCTCTGGTTCGGAGACGGTCCAGTTGAATACCAGCCAGCCCTTGGTGATGAAACTGCCGTAGACATCGTAGAAATAGTCACCCTCGATGCTGGTATTGACGTAGCGCTCGTACTGGTTCCGCGCGTAGTTGCTGTACTCCCACTGATTCCAGCCGTAGTCGTTGAACAACTCCTGCGGCACATACCATTTCTTCACGGCTGGATCGAGGGCCCCGAAGAGAACTCCCGGGCCATACGGATCAAAGCTCACTTCGCCGCCCCGCCGGACGCCGAGCCGAGTTCCGACATCGTCCTGGGCGACTACCGGAGCGGCAGTCACCATGGCGCATAAAGCGAGGAGCACCCAGGCTCGTCTGTTCACGCTACCCTCCCTTTTCATTGTCTTGCCTGCTCTGGCCCCAGAGATCCGGACCGGTCCCTGAACCACTGCGATCCCTGAACCACTGCGATCCCGGAACCACTGCGATCCCGGAAGCTGGTTGAAGGCATCAGCCCCCGTATCGAACTCCGGGTTCAACACCGTCAATACACTACGTTGACGATCTGCACCGCTTCGAGGTCTTCGCTATCGGTCTCCAACATGACCCGGGCAATGTAGATACCGGGAGGCATCAGGTCACCTCTATCACCTGATCCATCCCACGAAAAATTGACTGTGCCGCTCTGCGTCTGGTTCAAGCCAGTTGCCGACACTGCTGTTGCCACACGCCGACCGGAAAGATCGAAAATGGCGACCTCAACGGGACGATCATCTCTGATGGTCAGCACGGTAAATTCGATGTCAAGACGATCATTGATGCCATCACCATTGGGCGTAAAGACCGATGGGATGCTGATCTGGTCGATAATGCGATCCACCTGAAGCACAGTCGGGCGAGCGGTACCGCTATCGACCAACTCCGTGGCATCTCGCCCCTCAGACTCGACACGCTGGAAGATCGCCGAAGATTGAGAGTTACGCACCAGAGCGAGAAACTCGCTTCCTGCCCGCAGAGTCTGCGTTTCGAACTGCAGTTCTACCAGAACATTCTCCCCGTCTGCGAGTCCGATATTGACGGGACCCGGAAACAGAACCTTTAAAGAATCACCGACACTATGAACCGAGATCTGATTGCCATCCGCGTCCGCAAACAGGCTGTCGCCAGCAATCGGAAGATAAGCTCTATCAAACGTCGAAGTCACGGCGCGTCGATCCGCCGCACTGGAAGATTCGGCCCGATCCTCGACACTGACCCGGCCAA
>JAQCJA010000421.1 GCA_027593305.1 bacterium | reverse complement strand
GACTGCCCTGCCCTCAGGGGGCCAGGGGGCGGTCTCGGTAACACTGGCACCGCTGCGCCGTGAACCATACGCGGTGACGCTGCGTCTGCTGACGAATGATCCGCTCCACCCGAGCCATGACATCGCGCTGCACGGCATGGGTGGCGGGGCGACCCTGACCATCGACGAGATCGATCTGGGCATGTGGACCGTAGGCAAGCGGCGGTCACAGACCCTGACGCTGACGAACACGGGGGATCTCGACCTGCGCATCAACAGCATCCTGACCGGTACCCGACAGCTGATTCTCACACCTCGCTGGCTGACCGTCGGCGCCGGGCAGACGCAGACGGTTCGCATGGACTTCGCGCCCACCGTATTCGGCGACGTGACGGGACAGCTGACGCTGCTGACAGACGACCCCGCACGGCCGCGGTGGTCGATTCCTTTCCACGGGCTCGGTGTGTCTCGGCAGCTGGTTGTATCGGCGTCGAACCACGATTTCGGTGCAGTCGCCGGCCCGCAGCGCTGGTCGCTGGAACTCAGCAATGCTCACGAGCGTCGCCTGGATCTGCTGGAGGTGTCCACCGACGAACCTGCGTTCCGCGTCATCTCTGCACCGTCATGGATTGATCCGGGAATGACGGGCACGATCGTTGTCGAGTTCCTGCCGGTGGCGCAGACGCAATCGACGGGACAATTGCTTCTGCGCACCAATCTCCCGGAGGCGCCCGAGGTAACGATCGCGCTGCGCGGCCGTTCGCGAGCCGCCGGGCAGATCCTTTTCGGCAGCGTGACGCCGCAGTTGTCTCTGTGGCCGGATGAAGACCTCCACTTGCCAATGGACATCATCGATGCGGCGGGTCTGCGCGGTGCTGTCTTCACCATCACCGCGTCCTCAGGCATGATGGTAACCGGTGTCGAATTCCCGCCGGCGAGCCTGCTGCGGGAGGCCGGTGAGCCACTGCTGGTGATGGACTCCGACGACGATGGTGTACGCGTGGGTCTGTCGCTGACAGGTTCCAGGGGGGGCACGATCAGCGGCACTGGACAACTGGCGGTACTGAGTCTGCGCCCCCCTCCGGGCAGGCTGCCGGCCTCGGTTGCCGTGCGTCTGAGCTCTGGTGTGGCGCGCGCTCTCAACGGCGGGGACGAGCCATTGGCTGCGCCTGCGGCGGTGGAACTGAGCCTGCAATGGAAGGGTGATATCAACGGCGATGGTCAGGTCGACATCAGTGATGTCTTTGTGCTCGTCGATGCGATCAACACGTATATGACAGCAGCAGAGCATCCCGGGCACGATCTCGATGAAGATGGCGCGGTGGGGCCCGCCGATGTGCAACTTTTGCTGTCGCATCTGCCAGGGTCCAACAAACCGGCGGTTCTGCCAGGAATGACGGGGCCTGACGTGGCAACGCTGCTGCCACCATTTCCCAATCCGTTCAACGCGGCAACGGTTCTCACAGTCGTGTTGCCCGAACCGACATACGTGGATCTGTCCGTCTACAATCTCCTCGGTCAGCGGATCCGCACGCTTCGTTCGCAGCCGCTTCCTGCCGGTCCGTATCACGTCTCCTGGGACGGCAGGGACGACGCCGGCCAGGCGGCACGGTCCGGTGCCTATTTTGCCATCCTCTATGCATCCGGGGGACGGTCCGTTCAGCGTCTGCTGCTCCTGCGCTGACCTGCTCCCACAGGCTTGACCTGCGTCGCGCCAGCAGGGTATGTTCCCACCTCGCCACGGATGCCGGCGCGCATGCCCCGCCAGCGAGACTGGCCTACCCACGACCGTGACTGGATTCCCCTTCCTGACATCTCCCGCCGTGCTGCATCGTCCGTCGGCCTTCGCCGGCGGTCTTGTCGGTGCTCTGGTGTGTACGGCCCTGCTCAGTTGCCGGGGACCCACGATCCCTGCTGATACCGAGCAACTGGCCCCGGGTGTCTGGCACCATTCGCTGCATCTGATTGAGGGGCCGTGGGCCATCCACGTCGTCGAACTCGATATCGAACAGGCGTGGGCGGCGGGTGTGCGTCTGCAGACGGCAAAAGCCGGTAGTGATGGGGGCGGCCTGGCCAAGACCAGCGAACTGGCCATCAACGCTCTGGCGGCCATCAACGGCGACTTCTGGTTCGGTACTCCGGTGCGCTCCTCCGGCATGCAGATCCTTCGGGGCGAGTTGCTCGAAGAACCAAGGCCGCGATCGGCCTTTGCCATCACCCGGGTGGGGGAACCCGTCCTCGGGGTCTTCGCCATGCGTGCTGGCCTCATCACGAAGAGCGGGCACGTGTTGCGGGTGTCCCACTTGAACCGTGAGCCACGGGCCAGTGATGAGTTGACGTACTACAACAGGTACTCGTGGGCCGATTCGGTGCACGCACCGGTCGGATTCTTTCTGCAGAGCCTCGATTCATCGGCCACTGTGCTCAACGACACGGTGACGGCGCGGGTCGTCCAGGTGCGGCGACGTGTGTGGCCCCTCAAGCTGCAGGCCCATCAGTTGCTGGTCGCCGGTGGGGAAGACTTCGCCCAGTCGCACACGATTGCACCGGGTGACACCGTGCAGCTCTACGCGATGCTGCCACCGGCGGTCGAGGTGCTGCTCGAGGCGATCGGCGGGGGACCCCGGATCGTCCGGGACGGGGTGCCGTCCATTGAGTTCGAGCCGGAGAAACTGAACGTCGATTTCGCCTCCGAGCGCCATCCGCGCACCGCTATTGGATTCTCCCGCGACAAAAAGACGGTGTTTCTTGTGACCGTGGACGGTCGACAACCCGGTCACAGCGTCGGTATGAGCCTGCAGGAGTTGGCCCACCTGATGTCATCACAGTTGCGGCTGTTCTCGAAATCCAGAGACAACGCACATCAGGCGATCAACCTTGATGGCGGCGGCTCCACGACGATGGTTGTGCGCCAGCAGGTGGTGAATCGGCCGTCCAACCAGACGGGTGAGCGTCCGGTGGTCAATGCGCTGCTTGTGGTCCAGCAGAAAGGCAGGGCCTGATGCCAAGATTCCATGCGGCAGACCTGAAGCGCCTCGGCTTTGAGTTCTTCGCCACTGTAGGTGTGCCCGAGGACGAGGCGCAGCTTGTTTCGGATCATATGGTGGACGCCGGACTTCTGGGCCACGATACGCATTCGGTGCTGCGCTTCCCACAGTACACGAACATGGTTCGCCAGGGCCAGGTGAAACCAGGGGCACCCCTGGAGGTTCTGAGCGAGAAGGGCGGTGTCATCCAGACGAGCGGCGGCTGGAACTTCGGTCCTGTTACGGCAACACGTGCGGTGGAGTTGGCCATCGAACGAGCCCGGACCCGGGCGTTGGTGGCAGTCACGGTGAAACACTGCAACCACGTGGCGCGGTTGGGGCGCTTTGTCCATATCGTTGCCCGCGAGGGCAACCTGATCGCGCTGCTGTGCGCCAACGGACATGGCTCTGATCTGGCAGTGGCACCCTATGGTGGCCGCCAGCGGCGCCTGCCGACGAATCCACTGGCCGTGGGGATCCCGACGAAACGCGACTGGCCCATCGTTCTCGACATGACGACGAGCATGACCTCCGGTGGCGCCCTGCGTGAGTACCGCAACAAGGGTATGGCCGTGCCTGAGGGCAGTATCATCGATGCCTCCGGGCGGCCGACGACGAACGTTGAGGACTACTACGGTCCACCGGCCGGCGCCATGTTGCCCCTGGGATCTCCCCTGGTCGGCCACAAGGGCTTCGGCCTGTCACTGGTCATCGACATCCTCGCCGGGGGACTCTCCGGCGGCGGCTGCAGTCAGCCAGACCCCCCGGAGACCGGCAATGCTCTGTTTCTGACAGTCTTTGATATTGCCGCTTTCCGCGATCTGGCAGAGTTTCATGATGACGTCGACCAGTTCATTGACTGGCTGAAGTCGAGTCCGCCCATGGAAGGCTTCGAGGAAGTCATGCTGCCGGGCGAGAAGTCGCATCGGATCTACCAGGAACGGCAACACAAGGGCCTGGACGTAGATGACAACGCCTGGGATCAGATCACGGCACTGGCCCGCGAGTTGGGCATTGCCGTGCCGGATCCCGTCAGCTGACGACAAAAAAGGGGAGAGACAGATGGCAAAACTGAAGATCGGTATCGTGGGCATGGGTGGCATCGGTAACAATCATGCGCGGTGCTACACTGCGAACCAGCACACCGACCTTGTCGCCGTGTGTGATATCATCAAGGACAAGGCGGACAAGGCGGCGGCAGCTTCTCGACCAAGGGCTTTCTACAGTGTCCGCGAGATGCTCAAGAGTGGGATTCAGCTCGATGGCTGCAGCGTGACCACGGCGGGGATCGAGAACGGCGGCGATCATCACAAGCCGACGATGGAACTGTTGCGGGCGCGAATTCCTGTGCTGGGTGAGAAGCCCATCTCCAATGAGATCAGCAAGGCACGGCAGATGGTGAAGCTCGCCAAGGATCGGCACGTGCCCTATGGCGTCAACCTGAATCATCGCTTCACGCCGGCAGCGGTACAGGCAAAAGAGTGGCTCAGCAAGGGGCGGCTCGGCGAACTCAACATTGTCAACATGACGATGTGGATCAACAACCCGAACGAG
>JAQCJA010000420.1 GCA_027593305.1 bacterium | reverse complement strand
GCTGGTCGTCAGGGAGACTGGCTGGATTGCGCGTGTTTCGCCCGGCTCGCCTATTCCTGCATGCCTGGTCTGCGCGTGACCGTGGACGGGGAGGATGTTGTTGCCTGGTGCACTGCAGGATGCTTCATCGGCCTGCCGCTGGAGACCGGCGTACACCAAATCGTGCTGCAGCCGCGACTGTCACCGGTTCGCCGCGTGCTGCTGGGGGTCGGCCTGCTGCCGCTGGTTGCCGCAGGTGCGGCGAGTGTCGTGGAATGCCGTCACCAGCGGCGCCAGGACTGACGCCGGCTACCCAGGCGACGAGCATCATCACGCCGCCGTAGGCACACCAGACCACCCAGGCATGGGCAGAGCTCCAGCGAGCCTCGCGCACTCTCACGTTGGTTCTTTCATCAGGTTCAGTATGATCGACAGCGCCGCAAACTGTCAACGCCGCCTTTGGCCGGCAGGTCTACCAGTTGTGCACGGAGTGGCCGGCGCCGGGGAACCAGATCACATCGACGACGCCGGAGAGCACAACACCCAGCACATAGCCGATGCCGAGGCCGAAGAACAACGGTTTGCCGGCCCGGTAGGCACGCATGCCCCCGTAACGCAGCAAGGTCAGCTTGATGCCCCATACGAGGAAAAGACTGAACCAGTAGATCGACGTACCCGAGGTGTACTGGAAGGCCACGCCAATGGGGTGCAGGGGAAACCAGTGGAAGCGGGCGCGCAACACGGCCAGCACCGTCGCCTCACCGAAGCCGAACAGCCACAGAAACCAGCGACCCGCTTCTCCGGATACCGGATTGTGCAACAGGTCCGTGATCCTGTCATAGACGTTGAAGGCTTCCATCAGATACGTGGCGCCGCCCTTGTCGTAGGCCATCTCCAGGCTGGCCCACGCTGCCACAAGAAAGCCGACGACAAAGGCGAGAAACACAGCCCAGAGCACGCGGGCCGGTTGCGCCTCAAACGGAAAAAACCGCAGCAGATGCGGCATCGCAGGCCAGGCGGGCAGGCGGATGTTGCCGAAGAAGGCCTGACTGGTGAACAACTCGAAGGCGACGACGTCCTGCTCCGAGAGTTGGCTCGTGCCGACCAGTTCAACAATGAAGATCTGGCCTTTGGCGTTCGGCCAGCTCGGCATGAGGTAGGCGAAGCCCGTAGCGGCGATCAGTTTGGTCGTGACAAAGAAGGTCAACATCATCAGCACGAAAGCGCCTGCGGCAACAGGCAATGTCGCGCCCAGACTGTGGGCCCAGGTGATGACGTAGAGTGACGACAGCAGCAGGCCGATAACGGCGAAACGGTAGCGGCGCACCTCGCCGCGGTCGCCGGAGCCAGTGCGTATCAGTGATCCGACACGGCGCAGATGGCCGCGAGCGAGCCACACAGACCAGCAGGCGATGAAAACGATCGCACCAAAGCTCTCCAGCGACAGGATGAGGTTGTTGCTCAAGGGCTGTCCCTGGCCGCCGATGACGAAGCCGACGCGATCGATGGCGCCGATCTTGACCACTGCCAGCAGACAGAAAGCGACGATGCTGCCAAGGATGTCCATGGGGCACAGGTAGGCCGTTGTCAGCACCAGAGGCAGTACGCGGATGATCAGATGCGGCAGCGGTTTGGGCAGGGCAAGGATGTAGCTTTTTGAGTACAGCTCGAGGAGGGGCAGGCCCGGTGAGAAGTAGGCGCAGATATTGTAGAGCAGAGGCACAAGTACGACACCGACGCCGATCCAGAACAAGCCCGAGCGAAACAGGTCCGGTGTTCGACGCGGCCCATCGACGCCACGCGTCAGTTCGATGGGGAGTTGTGCCAGGGGGAATGTCAGGCGTTCGGCTTCCACCCAGTGGCGTTGAAACAACAACACCAGGCAGAGACCGCACATCACCATGGCGACGGACGCACCAAGCCAGCCAACCAGGACCGGCAACCATGCATCCCAGGGCAAGGTGGCGCCCTGGGGCAGGCCGAACCAGAACGATTCCAGCACGCGTGGCGACGTTGCCGGCATGGCCTGCCACGGGATCAGGTCGAGGAACAGATCCGACCACTGGTTTTCCGGTGAGGCCATGAATGCCGGAGCGGCGACAACGGCAATCCAGTAATCGCTCCAGCCCCACTGGGGAAGGGCTCCGGCAATCCACAACATGCTGAAGATGGTGAGCAGTTCACTCTGTCGCAGCGCCAGCCGTGGCGACACCGACTTCAGACCGATGTTGACGAACAGCCAGATGACGAAGGGGGCGAAGGCAACCATGGGAAACTGGGAGCGTACGTAGCTGCCGGATCCCGAGCCCTGGCCCACCTTGAGGATGAGGTAGTAGAACACAGCAGCGATCGTGAGTGCCCCCAGCACCAGGGCACGCCGGGTGATCAGCGGCGGGGAGAGCCTGTCGTCAGCGTCGGGCATCACGCCTGCCTCGATGGAGCATCCAGCCGGGGATCGAATCAGGGCGGCCGCTGTCGCGACCGGGAGAGGGGCACTAGATGGAACCGGGCAAGCCGTGTCAAGCAGACGGTGTTGTCGTCGTCAACGGGGCCAGTAGGTCTCGAGGATGGTTGCTGCCGCCGGATGAAAACCGCGCTCTGCCAGGCGCCGCAGGTTTTCGTCGGCCATGACACGTTGGCCGCCATCGGCCCCGAAGTGCTCCACCGCCCGGCCGTACGCCGCCCGGGCAGAGTCGATGTAGCCAGCGTGCAGATCTGCCAGGGCCAGGCCGAAGGCTGCCTCGGGTGTTTCCTGCCGGGCGAGGACGAACCGGTACTGGACAATGGCCGCGTCGAACCGATTCTGCTGGTAATGATTCCACGCCAGATTCGTGCGGGCGGCGTAGTTGAGAGAATCGATGGCAAGGGCTGCCTCGTACGCGAGGCTGGACTCGGGCAGATGATCGACTTTGTACAGCCGGATTCCGGCTCTCTTCAAGTCTTCGCTGGTAACCGCCGTTACATCCGGGTGCAACAGTTGCGCATAGGCCAGGGCGGCAAGTTCCCTGTCGCCCTCGCGCAGATACAGATCACCGAGGGCAATCATGTCGGGCCCGGGGCTGTCCGACATGCCCAGACTGCGGCGGAAATCCTCGATCGACTCCACGTGATTGCCCAGCCGCCTGTGCGCGGCGCTCAGATTCCAGTAGTGCAGGGGATCCCCGGTCTCCCGGGCCATTAGCTGCACCGGTGCCAGACTCTCCTGCCAGTAGAGTTCTGCCGTGGCAGGGTCGCCGTCATCGTCGGCCTGCTGCGCCAGCTTGAGCAGAGACTCGGCGTATTGTTGCTGCACGGCAACATCATTGACATCCAGAATCGGCTCCGACTGGAGGGCGTAGATCAGGCGGGATTGTTCGACACAGGCCTCGTACTGATCGTTGAGACCCAGCGCGATGGCAAGGAATTTCCGGTACGAATAGGCTCGAGTATTCGGGATCAGAAGTTCGTCGGGGGGTGTCGCGGCGACAGCCTTGGTAAAGTAGTAGACCGCCTTGTCATACTGCCCATCGAGGATGTTGATGTAATAGTACCCCTGTGTCCAGTAGTGATACTCCGGTCGCAGGTTGGCGTACTGAAGCAGGTTCTCGAGACGCGCCAGAGCCCGGTCCTCGTTGTTGTTGATGCCGACCCAGAGCAGCGTGTGACAGGCAACGAGGGGAAGCAGGGCCCAGCGTAACATGCGCAACAGGTTGCGTCGTCGGGGATGAAAGTGCAGACTGGCGAGGCCCCAGATCGCAGCACACAGAACCGGGTAGGACAGCAAGTCCCAGTCGCGGCCGCCAAGGAACGTATCGGTGAGAAACACGACAGCACCCGTCCCCATTGCGGCCCAGAAAAGCAGCAGCACCGGAGGGGCCTGCCGCGCACGACCGAACAACGAAAATCCCCAGACGAAGCCGAAAGGTGAGACCAGCAGGATCGCGTTGCCCAGCAACGCCAGATGGGAGCCGGAGAACAGACTGTGTGTTTCGGCTGGCCCTGTTGGCAACAGAGGCAGCGCGTAGGGATAGACGCTCACGTAGAGCGCCGCCCCGGCGGCGGCACCAACAATCGACAGGGGGATCATCACCCGCGGAGCGCGCAGGAGGGACGCCAGCGGCCTGCCGGATCTCATCCAGATCAGATACAACCAGGAAGGCAGCAGACCGATGGCCATCATGTGCAGCGCCAGGCACACGATCAGTGTCGTCGTCGGCCACACGATGCGGCCACCACGAAGCCCGCGCAGGGCGTAGACGAAATACCAGATCGTGGCAGCGGCGACGAGGGCATAACTCTCGCCATAACCGATGAACAACTGCACCGATCCCAGCGACAGGCCCAGCAGGACAATGGTCAGGCGCTCGGCGGCGCCCTCTGTCAGCAGCGGCGCCAGTCGCCAGAGGCCGGCCACATAAAACGCACCTGCGAGGAAGCTGAGCCAGGCATAGGTATCGATGGCGCTCCAGCCGAACAGGTCATGCAGCACCATGTACGATCCGAGGTGCACGAGAAAGTCGACGGATTCGAAGAGAGGTATCTTCGGCAGCACAGGCCACACGCCGCCGCTGAGAGCGGCGGCGACTTCATTGAGGCTCGGCGCCTTTTC
>JAQCJA010000419.1 GCA_027593305.1 bacterium | reverse complement strand
CCCGCCGTGACATCGCCGGAGGCGGAGTAGGCGTTCCAGCCGCCCGTCAGATCCGGATGGGCGGAGTATGGATCCTCTGGCAGGATGTACTCCTGTGTATTGAGGGGCAGACGGATGGGCCGCACCAGCGCCACGGCGACATGTGGCCGGTAGTCGGGCATCCAGGCATCGTATGCATACCGCTCGACGCGCAGCCCCGCTGCGGCCATGGTCTCAGCCAGGTACTCGGCAACGGCGGCGTTCGCCGGCGAGCCGCTGGGATGCGGGTCTCGGGTGATCCGCTCGAGATGGGCGCGGTAGACCGCCGCCGATGGCAGCGCCAGGAAGCGTCGCTCCACATCGCTCTGCCGGCGGGAGGCGTGTACACCGAAGCCATCGAACGTTGACGGGGACTCCGCACGGGCAGGCAGCATCATGCACAGGAACAGGAGCGGGAGCAGCAGAGCCATGTTCGATCCTTCGTGAGTTTTGCTGTTTGCCGTCCGACTTCGAGTATAATATCAACAAGGAGCCAACGATGACGACCGTGGCGGCACAGCCCCGAGTCGATTCGTCGTCAGCCGCAACTGCAGGTTCACCTGGATCGCTCAGCATGAGGCAATCGATGGACATCGCCAGCCTGCAGTACTGCATGACGGAGGTGCAGAGAGAGCACTTTGAGCAACAGGGCTATCTGGTCGTGCCCGACGTACTCGACGCCGTTATGCTGGATCGCCTGCTGGAGGCCAGCGACCGGGTGGATCGGTTCGAGCGCAGCAGGAGTGGCCTCGACGCGCAGGCCATGATGTCGAAGTTTCGCACGATCGTCGAAGACGACGTGTTCCTGGAATTGCTCGATTGGCCGCAGACCCTGCCGTTGGTCTGGGACATCCTCGGCTGGAATGTGCAGCACTACATCTCCCACCTCATCTACTACCCGCCAGAGCCGCAGAGCACCGACCCGAATCCCGGGGGCTGGCATCAGGACGGTGGCCGACCGGTGCCGGAGATGGAACGACCGCAGCCCCGGTTGTCACTGAAGATCGCCTTCTGGCTCAGCGACATCAGCCAGTTGGACAATGGCGGCATTCGCATCATTCCGGGAAGTCACAAATGGGACCGGCCACCGGATCTGTCGTCGCCTCGTGATGATGTTCTGCAGCTGCAGGTGCCCGCCGGCACAGCCGTCCTCTTTGACCGCCGGATGTGGCACGCGCGCGGGCACAATTCGTCGGCGATCACCAGAAAGGTCCTGTTTCTCGGCTACAGTTACCGGTGGCTGCGCGGGTTGGACTACAACGTCATGCCCGATGAGATCCTGGAAAAATGCGATCCCATCCGCCGGCAGCTGCTGGGAGATGGTGTCGACGTCAAAGGCTGGTGGCAACCGACCGACACCGATGTTCCCCTCAAGACTTGGCTGGTCGAACACAAGGGTGCCGACTACGTGGAGAGGATCGGCCAGAAGCAGTGGGAACGGGAGAAATGGGGACAGGTGATCGACTAGAACAGCCGTGGCTCAAGCCTCTTCCCAGGGCAGGGCCACTCCCAGACGCTGTGGATGGCATCACTGCAGATCCGGATGGAGGTTTCCGGGGGGCCGGTTCATTCCTGCTTCCCTTCGCCATTCAAGGTCCACATTGGCGTGCAGCACTTCGCAGCCAGCGGTGCTCACACAACAGCGCACGACGCTGAGGATCTCGAAGCCATCACCGACGGCAACATCGTAGAGCACACCGGCGGCGTAGTTCTGCGGGTCGACGAAACCGCGCACCAGGGTCGTGTCACCAAGATCCAGACGCATGCGGCCCGGGCCGGCAGAGATTGCGGCTTCGATGACGTAACAGGCGTCCCGCGGTGAGTCACCCAGCACGCGCAGTTGTGAACCAGGCAGCAGATCTGCCGCCGGCAGATCCCCCGCAACATCGAGCCACGTTGCGCCCGCTTCTTCGCGGGCAAAGGACATCCGGCCCGGCGTAGGTACCCTCATCCTGGACATCCAGATCCAACCCTTGTGTTGACACGGTGCCGTCGCCGGAATGCAGGCTGAGAACGTGATCGTCACCGCCGGCGACGCGAAACACGTCCACCAGATAGGATGCCGATGCGGACACGTCGATCACGGCCAGTGTCCGCCGGTAGTCACTGGTTTCCGCATAGACTTCGGCACAGCCGACTTCGATGACCCTCACGCCGGCGATCGAGGCGAACAGCCGGCAGCGGCCGACCCAACTGTTGTCCTGGGCCCGGCGGTTCACCACGACCGTATTGTGCGAGATCGTATTCGTCGTCCAGCCCGCCCGCTTGGGCCACTTGCCATCGGCATATTCCGGGTAGCCCAGTTCCGGCAGCAGATCCATGCCGCGGTAGTACAACCCGTAGTTGAGTCGATCCCGATGACCGTGACCGGTGTTGCGCCCGTAGTAGAGCCACGCCGCGCGCCGTTGCTCGCCCGTGCCGTGACGCAGCATGGCCAGACCGTAACCGTTCAGGTTGGCACTGGTCAGCGCCAGAGGACCTTCGCGGTCCACAACGGTTGCGATCCGTGCCTGCACGCCCTCCGGATCCGCATCGAAAACAGACGTGTGCAGACCTGCAACCGTGTTGCCATTGAGACGGTGCGCCAGTTGTGCCGACCACGTTTCGCCAAAACGCTCGAAGACATCGATCGTCGTCTCCAGGTCGACGCTGATCAGTCCCGGATCGCCGGCGCGTCCCGTGTCACCAATGCGTGGGGTGTACTGATCGAGCGCCGTCAGCCGGTGCGGTGCTGCATACATGCGCCGCAACCGCGGGAAGTCGCGGTGCAGATCGAAGTCACGGTGGTGGGTGCAACGTTCCAGCACCGCCGCGCAACGACGGAACAGGTTCATCCAGATGAAGGAGTAGCTCGGCGACGCCTTGTTGCCGACTCCATCGCGGTCCACCTCATGCCTTGCGGCTGAGAAAGCCGACCGCCTCATCATCATCGACAACGTCTAGCAGCACATCCGCCGCCCGTGACAACCCCTCCGAGATGAAGGTCTCCCAGATACACCCCTGCAGCCGACCTTCGCCGGTGCCGCCGTGCGAGTTGTACAGCTCCATGTCGGAATAGGGTCGCAGGTCCATGGCAGGGTAGACGTCGGCGATCCGGTCGAGCAGGACGAGCCCTTTGTGTGCGTAGCGCCGATCCCCGGTGTAGAGGAAGGACTCGGCCAGAGCCGTCACCGCCCTCGGCAGTTCGGTCCAGGTACAGTAGTGGCTGAAGAAGGCCACGAACCACCAGCGTTGGCCGGTTTCATCCACCCATCCCAGACCATCATCCACAGCGTAGCCGCGCCGTGGATCCTCAGCATCCGGGTGCTCCGCGTTGACCAGCAGGCGACGGTCGGCGCGAGCCGGATCAAAGACACCGCCGGCGGCAGGTCGGACAGCCAAGATCCGGGTTCACGTGAATGCCACGAGGGACCTGCTGGCCCGTCACCAGCGACCACAACTCTTCATCGCTGCGCTCGACGTAATCTTGACTGGCGGCGATGGCACGATCGGCCAGATCCCGGGCCCACTCATAACGCCCCACGTTTTTTCGGGCGCGGTCCACTTCATCCGTGCTGTGCAGGATCACGAGGCGTTTCCTTCATGTGTGGGGGCGGCGCTATATTGGCCAACCAAAATTCACCAGTGAAAGAAAACACAAACGACAACGGAGACCATCACCATGCGCGTGATTGCCGTGGGCTGTGAGTACAGTGGTGTCAGCACCCTGATCCAGAGCCTCGACGACTGGGGCAGGCAACGGGGGTTCCAGCATCATCTGGACGACCACTTCACCATTCCCGACGCCTTCCATCTGAGCGACGAAGAACAGCAGGCCATGCTCACGATGCTGCCTGCCATCAAGGAGCGGTTCCAGCGGTTCCAACTCGTCTACCACGTACGCCTGCTGCACCGCTACCGCCACATCCTGCTGGGCGGCTTCCACATGGAAGAAACCATCTACGGCCCGCGCTACTACTACCCGGGCAAAGCTCAGGAAGTGCGCGAGTACGAGCCGGACATGCCGGATGACACGATTCTCGTGCACCTGCACGCACAGCCTGCCGTCATACGTCAGCGCATGGCCACGTCACCCCATCCGCATCAACTGGTGCCTGCAGCCGACGTAGAGGAAATCCTGGAGGCGTTTGCGGTGGAAACACGCAAAAGTTGGATCCGCCGGAAGATCAGCATCGATACATCGGCGCTGACCCCGGTCGAGTTGCTGGCATCATTCCTGCAACTGTCCATCCCACATCTGCATGCGGAGGATGCGGGGATTCGGTCGCTGCTGGGGTAGAAGTGGGTC
The DNA here is from genome assembly GCA_027593305.1 of bacterium. Taxonomy (GTDB): domain Bacteria; phylum Latescibacterota; class UBA2968; order UBA8231; family UBA8231; genus UBA8231. The sequence goes on along the minus strand of JAQCJA010000419.1, from coordinate 274 downwards.
CGGCCATTGCCCCACAGCGGCAGATGCCAGATCGTTGCGCCATCCCTGACACCTGACACCTGACACCTGACACGGACCGGACGAAGGACAGCCAATGACCACATCCAAGCCGCTCGCCCTGCTCATCATCGGCGCCCATCCGGCGGACATCTTCGATCAGTCGGGTGGTACCATGGCCCACCATGCCCGCCGCGGCGACCGCGTCGCCTGCTGTGTGCTCACCCATAAAGATAGGTCTTCCCCTATCTTGTTAAGCGACCATATGTTTCATCAG
>JAQCJA010000418.1 GCA_027593305.1 bacterium | reverse complement strand
ATACCCCGAACGGGCCATTGAAGAATTCGTCATCGAGCATTCGTTGCACGCCTGGTGCCTGGGTTTCCAGCGGGATCATGGCATCCGCGTCACGTTCACCGATGCTGCCGTCGTGCATTTGCGACAGATGGCAGCGAGGTCCGGACGTTTGCCCGGAGAACTGTGCGCCGAGTTGTTCTCTGATTATGGACATGGCTTGTAGCTGCTCGATAAAGCCGCCTTCGAAATCAACGTTGAAATCCTGCAGAATCCCCAGGAGTCGCTGAACAACATGATCCGCCAGTTCTACGGCCGAGGCTCGTGAGTTGCTCCAGGACCCCTTAACCGCGCAACCCGTACTCCTTTTCCTTCCGATATAGCGTACTCAGGCCGATCTCCAGCATGGCTGCCGCCTTGCGGCGGTCATAGTTTACCGCTTTCAGCGTCTCGGTGATGGCGAGCTTCTCAATCTGGCGCATCGTCATCCCAGGCCGCAGGCTGTCTTCGTCCCCGATCGCGGGCAGATGTCCACGGATATGAGCCGGCACATCGCCAGTCTCAAAAGCTCGCTCCGGGGAAGACATGACAACCATACCCTCCACACAATTCTTCAGTTCCCGTACGTTCCCCGGCCACTCATATGCGAGCAACAGGTCCATCGCCGCCGGTGACATGACCTGAGGACTGCGCCCGTTTTCCTCGGAGAACTGGCGGAGGAACTCGTTGACGAGGATGGGTATGTCCTCTCGGCATTCCCGCAGCGGCGGGATGCGGATCGTTACCACGTTGAGCCGGTAGAACAGATCGGCACGATAGCTGCCATCCTCGACCATACCCTCCAGGTCCCGGTTGGTGGCGGCCAGCAGGCGGACGTCAGCACGAATGGTCTCCGCCCCACCCAGCCGCTCGAACTCTCCGCCCTGGATCACGCGCAGCAGTTTCACCTGTGTTGCCGATGACAGGTCACCGACTTCATCGAGAAACAGTGTACCCAGATCGGCGAGTTCGAAGCGGCCCTTGCGTGAGGTGCTGGCACCGGTAAATGCACCCCGTTCATGGCCGAACAACTCGCTTTCAACGATGCCCTCTGGCAGAGCTCCGCAGTTCGTCTCGACAAACGCCCGGTTCCGGCGAGGGCTGTTCTGGTGAATCGCCTTGGCGACTTCACCCTTGCCGGTACCTGTTTCGCCTGTCAACAACACGGTTGCGCGCGAAGGAGCGACCTGTTCGATCTGCGCGTAGATGCGTTGCCATGCCGACGAGCGCCGGATGATGCCCCCATACCGGTAACGCTCCTGCAGTCGGCGCTGCAGGTCAGTGACCTCACCCACCAGTTTCTGGTAGGACAGCCCGCGTTCCAGAACGGCCCGCAGTTTGCCGAGATTGAGCGGACGCACCTGGAAATCGTAGGCCCCCTGGCGCATCACTTCGGTACCCTGCTCGATATCGTCCGCCTTCCCGGTAACAATGGCGCAGATATCGGCGTTGCGCTGTCGGGCAAGTTGTACCGTGCGGAATCCGTCGATGCGGCTGTCTGACATGTGACAGATCAGCGCATCGACGGGTTCAGAGTCGAGAATGTCGTAGGCGGCTGCTCCCGCTCTCGCCCACAGGACCTCGAAGGATTCCTGGCGAAGAAACGAAACAAGCTGTTGTGTGGCTTCGTCTTCCGGGGATACTACCAGAACACGTGGTTTTGCCAGCTCCGCGGAAACTGGTGCTGCCTGCATCACTTCATGCGGCCTTCCGCTGTTCTGCATCGCTGATGAGGCTTGTGGCGATCACATCTGCCAGATCATCGACAAGAACAAATTCGATTTCATCATGGATCGTCGCCGGCAGCTCTGACAGGTCGCGCTCGTTACGTCTTGGTAGAATGACGGTTGTCATCCCCGCCCGGCGTGCCGCCAGAACCTTCTCCTGAATACCTCCTACGGGTAGAACGCGGCCACGCAAGGTCACCTCACCCGTCATTGCCACATCACCGCGAACCGGAACCCCACTGAGCAGAGATACCAGAGCCGTGGCCAGCGCCACACCAGCAGACGGTCCATCCTTCGGCACGGCGCCGGCTGGCAGGTGAATGTGGATCTCCTGACCAGCGAATGACTCCTCGCGCAGACTCAGTGCTTCGGCATGTGAACGGACATAGGAGAGCGCGATCTGCGCCGATTCCTTCATTACGTCCCCGAGTTGGCCCGTCAGGCGCAGTCCCTCACCTGTCATCCGCGTTGCCTCGATGTACATCACCTCGCCTCCTGCCGGAGTCCATGCGAGACCGGCAACCAGTCCTGGCATCGCCTCCACATCCTCACGCAGGTCCTCATTCGGCGAGACCTTCTCACTCCCGAGGTAGGCGTGGACATCCTCCGTAGTGATGCGGAATGGGCCTCGCCCTCCCTCAACCACCCTGCGGGCCAGCTTGCGACCGACATGGGCCAGTTCACGCTCAAAATCCCGTAGTCCCGCCTCGCGCGTATATCGACGGACAATGTGCAACAACACGTCGTCGCCCATGACCACCTTGCGTCGGCCCAACCCGCTCGCCCGCATCTGCTTTGGCAGCAGATGCCTGCGCGCGATCCGCACCTTCTCTTCCTCGGAGTATCCGGATAATTGCAGGACTTCCATGCGATCACGCAGCGCTGCTGGAATCGTATCGAGACGGTTCGCCGTCGCCAGGAAGATGACCTGCGACAAATCAACGGGCACATCGAGGTAGTGGTCCACGAACGCATGGTTCTGTTCCGGATCCAGCACTTCGAGAAGCGCTGAGGATGGGTCGCCACGATGGTCGGCCCCAACCTTGTCGACCTCGTCGAGTTGAATCACCGGGTTGGCCGTACCAGCCTTGCGCAACGCTTGCACGAGTCGCCCCGGCATGGCGCCGACATACGTGCGGCGATGGCCGCGGATCTCGGCTTCATCATGGACGCCACCAAGTGACAGACGAACGAATTTCCTTCCCAGGGCTCGCGCCACCGAGCGTCCCAACGATGTCTTGCCGACACCTGGAGGACCGACGAGCAACAGAACAGGGCCACGTGCGCTAGCCTGCGGCCCGCGCAGCTTGCGCACGGCTACGTACTCCAGAATTCTTTCCTTGATCTTGTCCAGTCCCTCATGGTCCTCATCCAGTACTCGTTTGGCACGATCGATATCGGTACGCTCGGCGGAGCGCTTGTTCCAGGGCATGGCCAGGACCCAATCGATATATGTCCGCGCTACCGAGGCCTCTGCCGCACCTTCTGGCATCGACTCCAAACGTGCCAACTCACGACGAACTTCACTCCCGGCTTCTTCTGGCAGGCGTGCCGATTCTACGCGCGTTCGCAGGGATTCGCCGTCATCGCTTTCTGACGTACCCAGCTCGCGCTGAATCGCCCGCATTTGTTCGCGCAGGATGTGTTCACGCTGGTGTTGCCCAAACTTCTGCTGAACCTGGTTGTGGATCTCCTGTCCCATCTCAATAACTGAAAGCTCATGCTCGAGGAGCCTCGTCAGTTCTACAATTCGCGTCCGTACCGTCACCTCCAGCAGCAGGCTCAACTGCTTCTCGCGCGTCACTGCGGGTACGTTCGATGCAATCAGATCAGCCAGTACGCCGGGCCGCGCTTGCTGCTGCCTGGCGGCAAGTTTCAGAGGCTCCGGCAGGCGGGTCAGATCAACGTAGCGGACCAACTGGTTCAGCAGGTGGTATGCCAGTGCCTGCTCCTCCGTGTCGCCCGTCATGATTTCAGCGAGCGCCTCGACGGGCACGTGCAGTGGAGAAGTTCCAGGCTGCGGTCGCAGGATCCTGATGCGCAGCAGCGGTTGCACGATGACTCGCACACCACCATCTGGCAGCCGCATGACCTGGCGAATGATGCCGCTTGCGCCACCAAGAGGCCAGCTGGGTTCTGCAGGAATCTTCCCGGACTCGTCCGTGGGCACCAGAGCCACGAGCAACGGTCGCGTCGAGCCCTGTTCCTGCAGCCATTGAGAAGTCTCCTGGTTCAGGTCGATCTGCTGTACGGTCCCGGGCAGAGGAACAGCCCCGTTGACGGGAACCAGGAGGAGCTCGTCGGGGACAGTCTTGGTAATGTCGAGAGAATCGCTCATTGTGTCTCGGTCATTCGGGGTGGCTTACAGCGTGCGGGTCGTGCTTCTTGTGCCTACCGGGCATTTGCAAATGCCGTGCCCGCCTCGGTTCACAGGGAAAGTGACGCCCACGATCATGGATGAACTGTCATTCTGACAGGCGCCGTAGCAGCTCACTCTGCCAGATCAGACCGGGCGACATCTGCAGGGGCCGCTCCATTCCCACAGTGCTCTTGCTTGGCACTTCCGCTCGAGAGAATATCTTAAGTGTAATGCTGTCCGGATATTTACGCCGGATTCCGCAAACGGATTCGCCTTTCTGCCGGCTCCATTGAACGCCCTCACGCTTTTGCGCGTCGGTGTGCTTTGCCCGCAGCCGGTGCGATGTATTCCACCCAGTCAATACGACGGCGCCAGACTATGGCTATTTTTGATTCTCTCTTCGGCAGGAAGAAGAAGGGTCCCTCGTTTGATCCCCAGGTGGAGATCTCTCAGTTGGCGCAGATGAGTCCGCCGTCTACGCTCGTCTACATGCCCAATCCTTC
>JAQCJA010000417.1 GCA_027593305.1 bacterium | reverse complement strand
CGCGGCTGGAGGAGATCGCCAACTCCTTTGAGGGCGTCAAGGACGTGTTTGCCATCAATGCCGGACGCGAGATCCGGGTGATGGTGCGCGGGGATCGGATCAGTGATGATGACGCTGAAATCCTCGCCTTCGACATTGCCGAACGAGTGCGGCAGGAGATGAGCTTCGCTGGTGAAGTGAAGGTGATGGTCGTGCGCGAAACCCGCGTCGTGCGCTACACCGGACCCAGGGACGCACGGCCGCCGCGCACCAGCAACGGCGGGAGGGCGTCGTCCGGTGATTCCGCGCAATGGCCACGCACACGCAGGGGAGTGACCGGTCTGTGACTGCGTCATGACCTGGATCCCTGATTCCTTCGGCAGTCTGCAGCGCGTGTTGGGGCGCGTGGTGGCTCGGCGTCAGCCTGTTCCGGTGCCGACTCCGGGGCTGTCAGGCACACCGCGACTGACGCGAACGGCTGCGGGTGCGCCACGCTGCGTGGCGTGCGCCCTCTGCGCTGGTGCCTGTCCCGCGCGCTGCATCCGGGTAGAGGCCGGTCCTCCCCCTGCGGGAACCGACGATGAAGAGTGGACCCGGGTGCCTCTGGTGTTTGAACTCGATCTTGGCAGATGTCTGCTGTGTGGTCTGTGTGCGGCTGCCTGTCCCGAGGAGGCGATTGCCCTTGTCGGTGCGCCAATTGCCGGGGGCGCCACCGAAGCGGCACATCTGCGGCTGGATCTCGAAGCACTGCTGCTGTCTGCATGAGGCGCATCGCCGTCCTGGGTTGCACCGGCTCCATCGGCAGCACCACGTTCCGGGTGCTGGAGGGACTGCGTCAACAGGATGGTCAGGACGCCTGGGTGATCACGGTGCTGACCGCCGGCCGACGCGTTGACGAGCTGATCCGTCTGGCGCAACAGTGGCAGCCGCAACTTGTCTGTGTCGCCGATGCGGCGGCGGCGGAGCATGTCCGTCACCAGGTGCATGAGACCTGCCGCGTCGTCCACGGTGCCGCCGGGCTGTGCGCCGCTGTCACCGATGTGGAAGTCGATGTTGTCGTCAACGGACTCGTTGGTGCCGTTGGACTGGAGCCGACTCTGGCAGCCGTGTCGCGGGGCCTGTCGGTGGCGATGGCCAACAAGGAGCCTCTGGTGATGGCAGGGGGACTGGTGCTCGATGCTGCGGCTGCGGGTGGCGGTCGGATTCTGCCCGTTGATTCGGAACCCAGTGCCATGTGGCAGTGCCTCAACGGCGAACGGCCGCAGGATGTGCGGCGCTACCTGCTGACCGCTTCAGGGGGTGCCTTCCGTGACCGCTCGCGGCACGAGCTTGCCGCCGTCACACCGCAGCAGGCTCTGCATCATCCGACGTGGAGTATGGGACCCAAGATCACCGTTGATTGCGCGACGCTGATGAACAAGGGCTTTGAAGTGATAGAGGCGGGCTGGCTCTTCGGTGTCGGTGTTGATCAGGTTGACGTCGTCATGCACCGTGAATCGATCGTGCATTCGATGGTCGAATTCGTCGACGGGTCTGTCCTGGCGCATCTGGGGCGCACGGATATGGCGATACCCATCCAGTACGCGCTGACGCATCCCGCCCGCCGGCGGTCCACACTTTCTGCCCTCGACGTCGTGCGCCTCGGGGCGCTGCACTTCGAGGCGCCGGATCTGACACTGTATCCGGGGTTGGCGCTCTGTTATGACGTGGGCCGCGCCGGGGGAACAACGCCCGCCGCCCTCAATGCAGCCAACGAAGTCGCCGTGGCAGCTTTTCTCGATGGCAGCATCGGTTTTCTCGATATTCATACCGTAAACCAGGCCGTCGTCGACGACTGGGACCCGGTGCCGGCCACTGATGTGGGCACTGTCCTTGTGGCGGATCTTCACGCCCGGCAGCTGGCACAGCAGGTCGTTGACAGCTGTCGTGTCACCGCCTGAGACCACGAACAGGGGAGTCTGTCGTCGTATGGCCAGCAAAGAACGCAAAGCGCAGGATGCAGCACAGGATGCAGCATCCGGGGAACGTGGCTCCAGCCTGCCAGAAGATGAGCGCGCCCGTGCGAGCGGCATGGTCGACTTGTGTCAGCGCATCCTGCACGCACTGACGGGGGTGATGATCGGTGCCTTCGCCCTCATCGTGCTGTTCACCACCTTCAGTACGGGTGGCTTCGTGCAGGTCACCGGTCGGGGCCTGTACTTCCTCATTCTGGCGGCGGCGGTCATCTCCTTCGGCACCTGGGTGCTGCGCGTACGGGCCGAAAAACGGCTCGGCAAGGACACGCACGTCGTGTCCGACACCCTCCGCCGGATGTAGCCGCATGGAAACGATTACCGCCAAGGGCCACTTCCACGCCGCGCACAGACAACTGGGCTATGATGGCAAGTGCGCCTATGTGCATGGCCACACCTGGCGGGGGACCTTTGTCGTGCGCTGTGAGCATTTTCCGCGGCTGGCGGGCATCGACATGTCCGTGGATTTTGGCGCCCTGAAGGGCATCTTCAGAAGCCTCGATCATCGCATGCTCGTCTCCGCCAGGGATGAGGCGTTTCTGCGCAGTGGTCTGTTTGAGCCCGAAGGCGTCGTGGTCATGCCCGGCAACAATCCCAGTGTCGAGAATGTCGTTCAGTACTGTATGGATCGCGGCGTTGAGGTGCTGCAGGGGTTGTTCCCCGACCGCGCAATCAACTACGATTTGCAGGTGACGATCCAGGAGACGGATAACAATTTCTTTACCCTCGACCATTCGATAACGATCTGATGCCACGCGAAGGACTGATGACCTCGCAGGATGTCAGCCGCTACCTGCGCTGCTCGGTGACCACCATCCGCCGACTCGCGGGCAAGGGCGCGATCCCGCATTTCCGTCTGGGCAAACTGGTACGCTTTCGGCGCAGCGAGGTGGATGCCTGGCTCAATCAGCATCACGAAGGTGAAGTGCCCACCGACAAGACACGCGAGCCCCTGCAACATCCGGATCAGTTGATGATGTTCGGGCACGAGGTCGGGCGGGACATCTAGCGGGTGCGGCGCTCTCTCTTCTGCCTTGCGCTTGCCATGGCGGCATTCCTGCTGACAACGTGCGGCATTCCCGATCGCGACAATCCCGCCGATCCGGGCATTGGCGATGACGATCCAGGGATAGAGTTGATCGCCACGCTGCCAGTGGACCTCGAGTTTGTCCCCGGAAGCCGGTTGTTGTCGGAGGTGCGCTACAGTATCACCGCTGCAGACATGCGCACACCTGTCACCGGCACGATGAACCTTGTGGGCGAACGCGCACGAGCCGTGGCTCTGGGTGTTCCCGATGGCCTTGGGCGGCGTGTGCACGTCGAGGTCTTCGACACCAATCGTATAAGGACCCTGGCCGCCACGGATACGATCGATATCGCTGGCGGTGTTCCCTCGATTCTGTTCCTGCCGCTGAAGAGACTCACAGGCGGCGTGGAGTTGATCTCGTCGCTGCCGCCCGAAATCGTCGGCCTCTCCGTATCCATCGTCATCGGTCTGGACACGACAAGGGTCGACTATGACATCGACCAATCACGACTGCAGAAACTGATCACGGACATTCCCACCGGCACCGGGGTCCGTATGCTGCTACGGGGTCGTGATGCGGACGGTCAGGTGCTGGTCACGGAAGATGTCAGCATCGACGTGCGTGATGATCTTCTGGCACGATTGACGCTGCCCGTGGTTACAGGCGCCGTGTCGATTACGGCGAATTTCCCGGACTACCTGCCGATGGCGACGATCGATCGCTTCAGTGACGCTGCAGCCGTGTTCTATCGACGCGCCGACCACGCAAACCTGCCGGATGCCGGGGAACCCATCGATTTTGATCGCTTCTTTCTGCACCGTGCGCTGGGCCCCAATCAGGAACAGATCCAGTTCTACAATTTTGATGTGCGCAGAAAGACACCTGCCAATGTCTACTTCATCGTCGACCGGCGCGGTGATCGCATCCCGCGGCAGTTGCCGATCTTTGACGAGATTCCCGGGGACGCGGGGTATAACGATCTGCGCCGGGTGATCGAAGTGCGCATGACGGGGAGCGATTTCCAGCCCAATTCGCTGTCGTCCCTTGCCGACATCCAGGCGGCCGCTGCGGAAACGACCGTAACGGACCAGATCATGAACTGCGTCATCGTGCCCGACGGGTCATCGGCGCGCCTGCGGTTTGATCCTACCGACGCTGTGGGCCTGCACGATGGCTGGTACCGCGATCAAGCCATCCGCTACCTGCTCTTCGAAAACCCTGAGAGCCGGGCTGTGGTCGAATTCGGCGGCCAGGAGATCTCCGCACCGGTGATGTATGCCTTCTTTGAGAACGACACCGATCCAACCGATGGGTTTGCCGATGATGGCGCCGGGTTGACGCACAATGTGGTCACGCGCCTGCCCGAGCAGGAGGGCTACTCGCCGCTGTGGGCGCTGCGGGTTTTCCGGCTGAGCGTGTTCGATCGCGTCGTGTCCGTTGGTTCGGCGCAGGACAGTGACCGCGAGGACAATGTGGTACCGTTGCCCGCGGTGCTTATCGTCAATGCGCCCGTTGTCCACACAGGCAGTGACTGATGCCCATGATCGAGCGGGTCGCCGTGCTCGGCGCTGGCATCATGGGGGCGCAG
>JAQCJA010000006.1 GCA_027593305.1 bacterium | reverse complement strand
AAAGAGTGCGTATCGATCGCGTTCTGGACAATGACAAACTGCTGCCATTAATCGCGGCCCTCGGCGTTGGCATCGGCGAGGACTTCAATCTCGAGAAACTGCGCTATGGCAAGGTCATCATCATGGCCGACGCGGACGTCGACGGGGCCCACATTCGCACCCTGTTGATGACGTTCTTCTTTCGTTATCTGCGCCAGATTATTTCCGAAGGCAAACTCTACCTGGCGCAGCCGCCTCTGTTTCTGGTCAAGCGCGGCAAACGCGAAAGGTATGCCTTCAGCGAAGCCGAACGTGATGAGTACATCGCCGACTTCAAGGGCGAAGGCGACGCGCGCGGCATCATGGTGCAGCGCTACAAGGGCCTCGGTGAAATGAATCCCGAACAACTCTGGGAGACTACGATGAATCCCGAGACCCGCACATTGCTGCACGTCAATATTGACGACGCTGTCGAGGCTGAGCACATGTTCACACTGCTGATGGGTGAGCATGTCGAACCCCGACGAGCGTTCATCGAAAAAAACGCCCTGTCGGTCAAGTTCCTGGACGTCTAGTGCCCGAATCCCTGCAAACCCGAGACATCTGAAAAAAACCCAATGCTCGAACAACGAGACCCCCGCATTATCCCGGTGAAGGTGCAGGACGAACTCAAGACGGCCTACCTCGCGTACGCCATGAGTTCCATTACCGCACGTGCCTTGCCCGACGTCAGGGATGGTCTCAAGCCATCCCAACGGCGCATCCTCGTCGCCATGCACGATCTCAACCTGGCGCCGGGTCGTGGCTTCCGCAAGTGTGCCAAGATCGCCGGAGACACATCGGGTAACTACCACCCGCACGGCGAAGCCATCGTCTACCCGACGTTGGTACACATGGCGCAGAATTTCCGCCTTCGATATCCCCTCGTCGACGGCCAGGGAAACTTCGGTTCCATCGATGGCTATCCACCGGCGGCCATGCGCTACACAGAAGCACGCATGAGTCCTGCTGCCGTCGAAATGCTCGCCGAGATCGATCGCGACACTGTTGATCTGGTGCAGAACTACGATGAGACGCGCACCGAGCCACAGGTCCTGCCTGCACGTTTTCCGAACCTGCTGTGTAACGGTTCTGTGGGCATTTCCGTCGCCTATGCCACCAAGCTGCCGCCGCACAATGTGACGGAGATCTGCGATGCGTTGACGGCTCTCATCGATGATTCCGAGATCGATATCGACGCCTTGATGGAGCACGTGAAGGCGCCCGACTTCCCGACGGGCGGTGTTATCTATGGCATGAGCGGTGTACACCGCGCCTACCGCACGGGCAGTGGCATCATCAAGCTGCGTTCGCGTACCCACGTCGAAGAGCAACGTGATGGTCGTGAACAGATCGTCGTCACGGAGATCCCGTACCTGGTTGACAAGTCAACGCTGCTGGAGAAAATGGCAGCACTGGTGCGTGGCAAGACCATCGAGGACATCTACAACATCCGCGACGAGTCCGGGCGCGACGGTCTGCGCATTGTCATCGAGTTGAAGCGCAATGCGCAGCACGAGGTCGTGCTCAACCAGCTGTTCACGCATTCCATGCTGCAGTTCAGCTTTGGTGTCAACGCGATCGCCATCGTTAACGGCCGTCCGGAGACGCTGAATCTCAAGCAGTTGCTCGAACACTACGTGGCGCACCGACATGAGGTCGTGCTGCGGCGCACCCGATTTGATCTGGGCAAAGCCGAAGCTCGGGCCCACGTGTTGGAGGGCCTGCGTATTGCGCTGGACAACATCGACGCCATCATCCAGCTGATCCGTGCCTCGGCCAATCCCGAGGCGGCCCGAGTCAGCCTGATGGAGGCCTTCGCCCTGTCCGAAATCCAGGCCAACGCCATCCTGGCGATGGCCCTGCAGCGGCTCACGGGACTTGAGCGTGAGAAGATTGAGCAAGAGTACAACGAGTTGATGACGCTCATCGAGCACCTGCGGGCGGTGCTCGAGAGCCACGACATGCAGATGCAGATCATCAAGGATGAGGTCGCCGACATCCGTACGAAATTCGGCGATGCGCGCCGCACCGAGATCGTCTACTCCACAGAAGAATTCGACATGGAGGATCTCATTGCACGCGAGGACATGGTCGTCACCATTTCGCGCACCGGCTACATCAAGCGCATGGCCCCAAGGGCGTACCGCACGCAGGCTCGCGGCGGTCGTGGTGTCACCGGCATGCGCACCAAGGACGATGACTTCGTCGAGCGGCTGTTTATTGCCAACACCCATTCGTACATCCTCTTCCTCACAGCCCGCGGCCAATGTCACTGGCTGAAGGTGTACCGCATCCCGGAGGCGGATCGTACGGCCCGCGGCAGGCCGCTGGTCAATCTCGTCAAGATCGACGAGGGTGACGAGATCCGCGCCGTTGTCGCCGTCAGTGAGTTCACGGACGACAAGTATCTGTTCACGACGACCCGCCGGGGTATCGTCAAGAAGACGGTGTTGTCTGCCTATGGCAATATTCGTCGTGATGGCATCATCGCCCTGAAGATTCTTGAAGGGGATGATCTGATCGGCGCCGGCATCGTCGAGCCTGGCCAGGACATCCTGCTGGCCACGCGCAACGGTCAGGCAGTGCGCTTCGCTGAAGGCAACGTGCGCTCCATGGGGCGTGTGTCCACAGGAGTGAAGGGTGTCAACCTGCGAGGTACCGACGAAGCGGTGGAGATGGTCGTGCTCAGCGGCGAGGGTTCGCTGCTGACGGTGTGCGAAAATGGCTTCGGCAAGCGCACTCGAGTCGCCGAATACCCGAAACGGAGCCGTGGTACGATGGGTGTCATCGACATCAAGGTTTCTGAGCGCAACGGTCCCGTCGTCGCCTGCAAACTTGTGGCGGAAGATGACGAGGTCATGATGGTGACGCAGAATGGCATCATGATTCGCACGCCGGTGGCCGGTATCAGCTGTATCGGCCGCAACACGCAGGGGGTGAGGCTGATCAATGTCGACAGCGGCGATCGAGTCATCGACATGACACCCGTGGTGAAAGAGGAAGAGGTCCCCGAGGATGCCGCCGAGGATGCCGGGATCACACCTGCAACCTCCGTTCCAGCCATGCCGCCGGAGCCGGCACAACCGCTGGAAGAGCAGGATGACGACGGCGATGAGCCGCAACCTGCCACGTCGGACGACGATGACTTCAATGCGTAACGGAGCCGTGATAGGCCTCTGACTTGTTCATCTATGCCGTTGGAAATTCTGGCAGTTACCGCGTCTCATTACCGGGTGTTCGCCGTTGACGCTCCCGCCCACGGGGGATATATTCAGCCGAGCGGCAGCGCAGGGTGGCCAGAAAAATTAGGAACAGCGTTCAGCAATCTGGGAGTTCAGCAATCTGGAGGGCTAGACCTAATTGGTAAGGCAGCGGTCTTGAAAACCGCCGGGCTCACGCCCTTGTGGGTTCGAGTCCCACGCCCTCCGCCAGTATCCAGGCCGTATTGGAGTCGTAGCAGAGCCTGTAGCAGAGTGTGTGCAGAAGTTTTGGAGAGGTGACCGAGTGGCCGAAGGTGGCAGCCTGCTAAGCTGTTGTATGGGGTAACCTGTACCGAGGGTTCGAATCCCTCCCTCTCCGCCAGTTATTGATGCCCCCTCGTTCAATGGTAGGACACGTGCCTCTGGAGCACGCTATCGGGGTTCGAATCCCTGGGGGGCAGCCACAACCAGCGCCCCTGAAGCCGCAGGCTTCGGGGGCGTTTGGCTGTCTACCCGTGCCACTGTGAGATCACCCAACATCGGTACCTTCCAGACTCATGCAAACACTCATCGGTGCCCACCTTACGATTCCCAGGAGTTTCAGATGAAGCGTGTCCTTCGCCTTGCGGCGCTCCCCGTTATCCTGTTGATGGCCGGCGGTGTCGATGCCGAGACCTACACCATTGACGCAACCCACTCCGCTGTTGATTTCAGTATTCGTCACATGGTTGGCCGCACCAAGGGCCGTTTCGGCGACTTTGCGGGCACGGTCACCTACGATGCGGCAAAGCCCGCACAAACCAAAGTGTCTGGCACGATCCAGGTTGCCAGCATCAATACCGACAACGAGAAGCGTGATGGCCACTTGCGCACGGAAGACTTTTTCTTTGTTGACAAGTATCCGACCATCACCTTCGAGTCGACGCAGGTCGAAAAGAAGAGTGACACGCTGCTCCACGTCACCGGTACTCTGACGATGCGAGGGGTGAGCAAGACAATCACTCTGCCCATGGAGATTCTCGGCACCGGGATCAACCCGATGAGCCAGAAGAAGCAGATCGGACTGGCTACCGAAATCGTGCTGCAACGCTCCGAATTCGGCGTCAATCACTGGAGCGACGCGGCAGGTGTCTTGGGCGATGATGTCAAGATCGAGGTGCTGATCGAGGCCAACGCTGGCTAAACCGACTGCCGCCTCCGGCAACAACTCAGGCCACCGTCCACACGCGCGACGGTGGCCTTTCTGTTGCTGCGGAATCGGCCGAATCGGTTGTAACTGCCTGAGTGCGTTGACAATGGCACCAACTGCCGCTATCGTCGTGCCACTGTGATACGGCACCGTTCGGACACTACCATGGCATGGGCCCTGATGTCGCCGGCGCTTCTGATCCTGGGCCTCTTTGGCATCTTCCCCATCGGCTACGCCTTCTATGTCAGCCTGCATCGCTGGCGGATCAAGAAGGAGTCGATTGTTGGGTTCCGGCACTACACCAAGGCCATCGGCGATCCAGTCTGGCTGCTGACGCTGGTTATCGGCTTCGGACTGCTGCTGCTTGCCAGACCCCTGCGCTCCCGAGGCAACGACGTCGTTCACCGACTTGGCAGCCTGGGGCTTCTGCTGGTGGGAACCGTCGCCGGCATCGTCGGCTTCGTGGGCATGTCACAGACGGGTGATCCGCGCCTGTACAATGCCTTTAAGGTGACCTTGTTCTATGCCGTTGGCACGATCCCCTTCGAGGTCGTCGGGGCGATGCTGCTGGCGTACCTGCTGTTCCGCATTCTGACCGCGCGCGGCTTCTTCCGCATCCTGTACTTCCTGCCCTACATCACGCCCATGATCGCCACGGCGGTGGTGTTCCGCACGATCTTCAGCCCCAACCCTGGGTCACTGGCCAATCGGTTCTGGGGCATGTTCGGCGTCGCCGACCAGCGTTGGCTGCACGAGAGCCGCACGATTCCCGCCCTGGTCTTGCAGGGGCTGGGTGCCGGCGGATATCCCGACTGGATCGATACCGCTTTTCCGAGTCTTGCCCTCGTCTGCATCGTGCTCTACAACATCTGGGTCTACATCGGCTACGACACGGTGATCCTGCTGGCTGGACTCAGCGCCATTCCGCCGCACTACTTTGAAGCGGCCGCCATCGATGGCGCCAGCCAATGGCAGCAGTTCCGCCACGTCACGTTGCCGCTGATTTCGCCGGCGCTGTTCTTCATCAGCCTCGTTGCCGTCATCGGTACGTTCAAAGCGTTCAATCACATCTACATCATGCGCACTCCCGGTGCGCAGGACTCCGTGGATGTCGTGAGCGTACTGATTTTCGACCAGATCTATCAGTACCACAGCGCCGGCTACGCCTCAGCGCTGGCCCTCATTCTCTTCGCCGCCATCCTCATGCTGACGGTTGTGCAAAACCGGATCCTGGGGCGGCGCGTGTTCTACGGAGATTGACCGTGCCGCACCCATCCAGGCGCCGGGCCCAACTGTCACAGGCATTGACCTACGCCGGTCTTGCCACAGCCGGACTGGCGGCGGCCTTCCCCTTTGCATGGATGGTACTCTCCTCATTCATGACACGAGGCGAAACACTGCGCCGCGTGTTCATACCCGAAACCGTCCAGTGGGAGAACTATGTCGTCGCGTGGAGCGAGGAGGATTTCGGCCTGTACTTCGAGAACTCGCTGTGGATTGCCTTCCTCGTGGTGGGCGGCACTCTGCTGTTCTCGCTGATGACGGCCTATCCTCTGGCCCGCATGGATTTCCGTGGCCGCGAGCCCGTCTTCATTGTGATCCTGGCAACATTGATGGTGCCGGAAACGGTAACCATGGTACCCAATTTCCTCACTGTCACCTGGCTGCATCAGGTGAGCCCGATTCCCTGGCTGAACAACTGGCCCGCCCTGACGATTCCCTTCATGGCGTCGGCCTTCAGTATCTTCCTGCTGCGCCAGTTCATGCGAGGCATTCCCCTGGAGCTGTTCGAGGCGGCGCGGATCGACGGGGCGGGGCATCTGCGCTTCCTGTTCCAGATCGTCCTGCCCCTGTGCCGGGCCCCGTTGCTCACCGTGGGTATGTTCACTTTCATCGGCTCGTGGAACGCCCTGGGTTGGCCCCTGCTGGTGACGAGCACGCCCGCCTGGCGGCCCATCGCGGTGGCGTTGCAGAAGTTCGTCAGCGAGGCGGGCTCTGAAGTACACCTGCAGATGTCGGGTGCGGTGATCGCCACGATCCCGGTGCTCATCCTCTACGGGCTGGTGCAGAAAGAATTCACCGAGGGAATCTCAATGTCAGGATTGAAGGGATGATGCAGAAGCGGACGTGGAGCAGACTCGGGCTCGCACTGACGGTCCTGGTCACAGGTCTGTTGCCGGCTTGTGGCGGCGGCGGCGGTGGCAAGCGCGCCGACAAGGCTGTCGATCTGGAACAATTGGACCCGACCGGGCAGAACCTCGTGTTCTGGTACCAGCACACACGACAGCGTGAGGAGGCACTCAAAGAAATGATTGCGCGCTTCAACGCTGACAACGAGTACGGCATTACGGTTGGCGGCGAGTACGCCGGTAACTACGGTGCAATCTACAACAAGATGTTCGTCGCGCTGCAGGGCGGCGCCCTGCCCGATCTCGTCGTCGCCTACCAGAATCAGGCCCTGGAGTACTGGGGGGCTGGGGGTCTTGCGGACATGCAGGCCTACATGACGTCACCGCGCTGGGGGCTGACAACCGCGGAGCGCAGTGATTTCGTCGCCGCCTTCATGCGGCAGGACCAGTTGGCTTCCGGGGTGCAGACAGGAATGCCACCCAATCGTTCCATCGAAGTGCTCTACTACAATCAGGACTGGTTGCAGGAACTGGGGGCTGCGGGGCCGCCGCAGACGTGGGATGTCTTCGCGCAGCTGTGCCGCGCTGCCCGAGATCAACCCTTCAGTGGCAATGAAAACAAAACACGCAGCGTGGGTTTCATCCTCGACGCGGACGCCTCACGGTTGGCATCGATGGTGTTCTCACGCGGTGGGCAACTGATGAATGCAGAGGGCACTCGCTACCTTCTGGACACGCCGGAAGTGTCCGCCTCACTGGCGCTGATGAAGACATTGACCAAGGAAGGCGCCGTAGAACTGATGGGCGAGGCTGACGGTGACCAGTCGGCCTTTGCCGTGGGTCAGTGCCTGTTCACTCTCGCTTCCACCTCTGGTCTGTCGTACGTGCAGGATGCCGTCGTCTCGGGCAGCGGTTTCGATTGGCACGTGGCACCACCCCCACGCACGGTGGCCGACCCGGTGGTCAATTTTTACGGGGCCAGCATTTCCATGGGACGTACGACGCCGGAACGACAACTGGCGGCCTGGTTGTTCCTGAAGTGGTTCACCGAACCGTCGCAACAGGCACTCTGGGTGGAGGCGAGCAACTATTTTCCGGCCCGCAAGAGCACGAAAGACGCACTGGCCGGTTACTTCGCCGCCAACCCGCGCTACCGGCAGGCGTACGATCTGCTGGAGTACGGCAAGGCCGAACCCGCCGTTGCCGGTTACGAAGGGGTGCGGCGTATGATCGCCCAGACCGTTGTCAGAGTAATCCAGGGTGGCGAGATCTCAGCCAATCTGGAACGTCTGCAACGCGAGGCCAACGCGACGATGGAATCGGACTGAAACTGTGACGATCATGGGCGAACGTTTACCGGGAGGACAGGGCACATGGACGTGAGAATCGAATCTGACAGCATGGGAGACATTCAGGTCCCCACGGATCGTTACTGGGGTGCACAGACACAACGCTCGTTGCAGAATTTCCGCATCGGTGACGATCACTTTTCGCGTGAAATGATCCGGGCTCTGGGCGTTGTGAAAAAAGCCTCCGCCCTGGCCAACAAAGAACTGGGCACGCTGGATCCCGGCATCGCGGACCTCATTGCTGCCGCGGCAAGCGAAGTCATCGAAGGCAAGTTCGACGAGCACTTCCCGCTGGTGATCTGGCAGACGGGGTCCGGCACGCAATCGAACATGAACGCCAACGAGGTCATCTCCAATCGTGCCATCGAGCAGGCCGGTGGCAGCATGGGCTCCAAGGATCCGGTCCACCCCAATGACCACGTGAACCGCGGCCAGTCATCCAATGACGCGTTTCCCACGGCCATGCATATCGCCGCCGCCGATGCCATCGAGAACCAGCTGCTGGTGTCCCTGGCCGAGCTGCACGCCACGCTGGCCGGCAAATCCACAGCCTTCGACGCCATCATCAAGATCGGGCGAACCCATCTGCAGGACGCCACGCCACTGACACTGGGTCAGGAGTTGTCGGGACATGTACACCAATTGTCCGAGGGCATGCGCCGCGCACGGGCCGCACTCGGTCCCCTCTACAAGCTGGCCCTTGGTGGCACCGCTGTTGGCACCGGACTCAATACCCACAAGGATTTCGCCGTCACCGTCGCCCGGCACATCGCGCAGATCACCGGTCAGCCATTCGAGACGGCGCCCAACAAGTTCGAGGCGCTGGCCGCACATGATGCCATCGTCGAAGCGTCGGGACACCTGCGCACGCTGGCCGTATCGCTGATGAAGATTGCCAACGACGTCCGCTGGCTGGCATCCGGCCCGCGGTGCGGCATCGGCGAGATCCGTATTCCCGAAAACGAGCCGGGGTCGTCGATCATGCCCGGCAAAGTGAATCCGACGCAATCCGAGGCGCTGACGATGGTATGTGTCCAGGTCATGGGCAATGACGCTGCTGTCGGTTTTGCCGGTTCGCAGGGCAATTTCGAACTCAACGTGTTCAAGCCGGTCATGATTCACAACCTGCTGCACTCGGCTCGTCTGCTCACCGACGCCGTGCGGTCGTTCAACGAAAACTGCGCCGTTGGCATCGAGCCGAATCGAGAACGGATCGAGCAGTTGATGCGTCAATCGCTGATGCTGGTGACCGCACTGAATCCGCACATTGGTTACGACAACGCGGCCAAGGTCGCCAAGAAGGCCTACGCTGATGGTACGACGTTGGCGGAGGCGGCGATCGCGCTGGGCCTGTTACAGGAAGGTGAGTTCGAACAGAAGGTAGATCCGGCGAAGATGGTGCATCCGAGTTGAACGCGTCTCCTGCCGCGCCCGGCGTCAGGCGAGTTCCTGTGGAGAGCGCATGATGGCAGCTGTGGGACGGCGACCCAATGTCGTGGTTTTCTTCACCGATCAGCAGCGCTGGGACACCACCGGGTTACATGGCAACCCCATGGAGTTGACGCCGAATCTGGATCGGATGGGGCGCAGCCACACCCACGTGGCGCACTCCTTCACCTGCCAGCCCGTGTGTGGTCCGGCGCGGTCCTGTCTGCAGACCGGGTTGTATGCAACAACCACAGGCTGTTACCGCAACTCCATTCCGTTGCCCGATGCTGCCCGTACGCTGGCCCATTGTTTCCGTGATGGCGGCTATGATACCGCGGGCCGCCGATGGACGACCCTTGTCGATATACGACACGAAGCGGGCCAAGAAAACCCTGACCCTGGCGCAACACCATGCGATCAAGGAGGCCATCCCGAATTACCTGATGGTCAAGTCGAATGCCGGGACTCTTGGCACGACAGTTGACGGCTGCCAGGCACTATCGACATTCGTCAACGTCTTTGTCTCCGAACACAGCTGGGCACAGTTGGGGCCACATGGGGCCCGCGGGTGTTGCAGCGCCCTGGTCTACTGGAATCCTCGCGAGGTACTGCAGCTTTGGGGCAAGCTGCGAGACGCCGATTGGCAGGCACTGCGGATGAACGCGCCAAGATTGCAGGCGCTGAGCGGGTTTCTCGCGGTCAACTTTGGTGTGCGTGGCTTCACGGACACGGCGTATGATCGCATGGGCGGGCGCGCCTCCGGCTTCCTGAAAACAAGTTTGCGCAGTCGCGCTCCGTATGTGTCGGCCTCACGCGAGGATGTCGAGCGCCTGCGCCACTGGTATGAAGAACACTACCCTGAAATGCTGCAGTTGTAGGAAGAGATCAATCATGAAGACAGTCAAGTTCGGCGGCAGTTCGCTGGCCTCCGCCGAGCAGGTTCGCAAGGTCTGCGACATCATCACCGCCGATACGGCCCGCCGACTCGTCGTCGTCAGCGCGCCGGGCAAACGGACCAACAGCGATACCAAGGTGACGGACCTGCTGATCGCCGCCGCCGAAGCAGGACTGACGCATCGGGATGGCAGCCGTGAGTTGCAGCGTGTAGTGGAGCGTTTCGCCGATATCGCCACCGGCCTGGGTATGGCCGCCGAATCCGTAGACCCCATCCGTGCCGATCTGCAGCAGCGCCTGGACGCCGACATCAGCGACAAGGGCCTGTATATGGATTCCATGAAAGCTGCCGGCGAAGCCAACAGCGCCCGTCTTGTGGCCGACTACCTGCGCAGTCAGGGTGTGGATGCCCACTGCATCGACCCTGCCGTGGCCGGCATGATCCTCTCGGATGAGCCGGGGAATGCGCGCGTCTTGCGCCAGGCCTACGGACGCCTGCGCAGTCTGCGGGAACGGCCCGGCATCAGCATCTTCCCAGGATTCTTCGGCTACAGCGAGAGCGGTCGCCTGGTGACATTTCCGCGCGGTGGTTCCGACATCACAGGTGCGATTCTGGCGGCGGCGGTGGATGCCGAACTCTACGAGAATTTCACCGATGTTGACTCCGTCTTTGTCGCCAATCCGAAACTGATCAACAATCCTCGAGCGGTCGCTGAAATCACCTATCGAGAGATGCGTGAGTTGTCGTACGCAGGGTTCTCCGTGTTTCACGATGAAGCGCTCGAGCCCGTGTTTCACGCAGGCATCCCGGTGGCTGTGAAGAACACGAACAATCCTGCCGCACCAGGTACGCGCATCGTTCTGGAGCGTCGGGTCGGCGACGTCCCCGTCGTCGGCATCGCCGGAACCGGCGGGTTCTGCAGCATTTATGTGTCGCGCTACCTGATGAATCGGGAGGTCGGCTTTGGCCGGCGTCTGCTGCAGTTGTTCGAAGATGAAGCGATACCTTTTGAGCACACGCCCTCCGGGATCGACAACATTTCCGTCATCGTGCGCGAGGATATCTTCGACCACGCAACCGAGCAGCGCGTGCTTCGCCGCATCCGCACCGAACTGTTGGCTGACGAGGTCTCTGTGCAGCGAGGTCTGGCGCTGGTCATGGTTGTCGGTGAAGGCATGCGCCACACCGTTGGACTGGCGGCACGGGCGACTGCCGCCTTTGCCCGGGCACGGGTGAATCTGGAAATGATCAACCAGGGATCCTCCGAAGTCAGCATGATGTTTGGCGTCAAGGACCACGAAGTCGATGCCGCCGTCATCGCCCTCTACGCCGAGTTCTTCGGCTAACGCGACATAGACCTCCGATCGGCCTGCCAATGTCGCTTCCCTATCCGGTGCGACAACTCGCTGAGTTGTGCGTCCGTCATCCGCTGACACCCAAGATCCTCCTGGTTCCCGGCGTGCGTGCCGGATACGACCTGACGACGGCACTGGCTCGTCGCGGTTGCCAATGGACGAATCTGCGGGTTACCACGCCGGCGCTGCTGGCTGCGGGGCGGTTGGCGCCGCGCATGGCCGCGCTGGGCGTGCACCGACTCTCTACGGATGGTCGCCGCCGCCTGGTGGAGAACCTGCTGGACTCCTGGCCCGTAGCCCGTCGACAGTATTTCATTGGTCGCACCCGGGATGGCAGCGTGGATGCGGGGTTGGTGGACCCCATGCAAAGTACGTTGGACGCGCTCCGCCTGGCCAAGGTGCTCCCGGAGCATATCGCCGGGCTGGCCGCCGTTGATGGCGCTGCACAAAGCAAGATGGTGGATCTGGCCTTCCTCTACGCGGCGTATACAAAGACTCTCCATGACGGTGGCTGGTGGGATGACGCCGCCCTGTTCACCGAAGCCCTGCAGGAGGAGCATGCTCCAACGGGGAGTGGTGGACCCATGGACTACGTGTGGGCGATTCTGGATGAGACGGAACTGTCCCCGTTGGCAGCCGAGTATGTGCGTAGTCTGACGAAGGGCCAGATGTGGCGCCTGGGCCGTCGTGCCTACGGTGTGCCACCTCCCCCTGCCAGCGCGGCCAGACAATTCCCGGCGGCACCGATCCCCAACGAAACGCCCATCCCGGCCACTGAGGTGACCTCGCCCTCCCGGCATCGGCCCACGGCGTCGGCGGCGCGGCTCAAGGGCCGAAACCCTCTGGTGCAGGGAGACCTGTTCCTCGACCCCTTGCGAGAAGCCGGTCCGGAGAGTCCGCAGTTGTACGCACTCGGTGCTACGCAGAGCACCTTGCCCGAGGCGGTCGAGGTGTCTCCCGGCGGACGCCTGCTGACCACGAGCCTGATGCCGGGGGATGGGGATCGAGTTCGCCTGTGTCAGGTTGTGGGTCTGGAAACAGAAGTGCGCTTCGTCCTGCGCGACATCTTCCAGCGCGACTTGCCATATGACGACGTCGAAATCGTCTACACGGCAACGGCGCCCTACCAGGCGTTGCTCCATGATGCCGTGCAACGGTGGGACCTGCCAGCAGACTTCGCCGCCGGTGTGCCTGCTGTGATGACCCGGCCGGGCCGGTCGCTGGCGGCATTTCTCGAATGGATCGCCACGGACCTGGATGTCAGCGTCCTCGTGCGCCATCTGCTGGCGCGCGAGATCGACTGGGCTGACGATGACGCACCGCCTGGAGCCGTGGCTCGCTGGCTGTTGCAGGGCCGGGCCAGCGCCGGTCCGCTGGCGACACTTGCCGCCCTCGACCGACTCGCGCCGGCCATCGGGTCCGCCGACACCGCCGCCAGCACGACACAGCGCGACGAAACGCTCCGACGGCGGCTCGCGGCAGGTCGGGCGCAGTTGCAGCGGCTCTTTGCTCTGGCAGCGGCCGCAGGTCAGGCCCCGGGCGTTGCGGCGGCGGCCCTCACCTATCTGCAGGCACTGCCATCTGCTGACACAGACGAAGGTGGCCAACAGGATCGCCGCATCCGTGATACTCTTGTTGGCCTGCTGCAGGATCAGGCCAGCCTGCCGGCCTCAGAGGCACCGCCAGGCGTGCAGGCGCAACGGTTGCTGAGCGTCCTGCGTCGATACAGTTGTGAGGCGAGCCGCGCCGGTGCCGGCAGGGTGCAGCTGAGTCCGTTGCCAGACGCCGGCTATTGCGGGCGCCGCCACCTCTACATCCTCGGTCTGGATGAAACCCGTTTCCCTGGCAACCCCGGTCAGGATCCCATTCTGCTGGATGAGGAGCGCCGGGCGCTGTCGCCGCTGCTGCCTGTGGCCACCAACAGTGCCACGGAAGGCATCTTTCACTTGATCCGCGTCCTGGGCAGCGCTGCCGGAACGGTCACCCTTATCGCCAGTCGCATGCATTTTGCCGACGGCCGGGAACCGTATCCGACGCCGTTGTTCGAGCGCGCCTGTCGCCAATTGCAGCGGCTGCCGGACTGGGGTGGCCCGGTGCCGGCCGACGGCGTCGCCGACGACCTTGAAGCGTTGTGGGCCCAACGCACACATCCCGACCTGCCGGATGCGTTGGCGCGTGTTTTCCCCGATGCAGCCCGAGGTGTGATGTCGGCCCGCGCCCGCACCCATGCAGCACCGTCCCGGTTCTCCGGGTGGATCGCCCAAGCCGATGTCGAATCTCTGGACCTCTCCGGGCAACGGATTCTATCCAACCGCATGCTGGAGACTCTGGCCGAGTGCCCGCGACGCTACCTGCTGCGCTACGGCCTGGGCCTGGTGCCCCCCGACGAACCTCGATCGGATCCGCGTCGCTGGCTGCAGCCGTTGGAAATGGGCAATCTGCTGCACGGATTGTTCCTCAGCTTCATGCAGCAACTGCAGGGCACACGTCCTGACACAGCCCATCAACCACGCCTCCAGGAAATGGTCGAGGCAGCCATTGCCGCCCAGCGGCACCGGGTGCCGGTGACGCTCGTGGCCGCCTATCGTAACGATTGCCGTCGCATCGAGCGTGCAGCCCACATCTTTCTGCACGCTGAGTCGCAGCGACTGGCGGCCGACCCGGCCCTGCATCCGGCCGCTTTTGAGCTCGACTTCGGTTCCGATGAAGTCGTGGAAGTGCGTCTGTCGCACGACATCGCCTTCCGTCTACGCGGTCGAATCGACCGTGTGGATGCTGTCTTTGACGCCTCGGGAGAGACCGTCGCGTACGAGATCTGGGACTATAAAACCGGCAGCACCTTCGCCTTCGACAGCGCCGCCCTTGCTCAGGGTGGCCGGAGGCTGCAGTGGGCGCTGTACGCCTACGCACTGCCGCACCTGCTGGCCGGTGACGTCGATGTGCGTTTGAGTGGTTATTTCTTCGCCAGTGATCGAGGCTCCGGTCAGCGCTTCAGCGACGCGCCGCCGGCACGCCACGAACTGGCTGCCATGCTGCAACCCCTGTTCGCCATGGCCCGGCAGGGATTCTTCCCTGCCCTGCACAAAGGTGACGGCAAGGGTGGCGGGCCATGCCGTTTCTGTGACTATCGGCGGATCTGCGCCTCCGAGGCACGCGGCGCCGAGCAGATTGATGGATTGTTCGCGGCAGCAGCCGAAATGGCGGCGCTGGTGGACGGCTGGGCCGAGGTGGTATCCTCCGGCAGGACCGGCTCCAGGCAGACGTTGGAAGTCGCCTTCAAAGCTCTGGGTCTGGCGCCGGGGGACGTGGCCCCCGAGGATGTGGCCGGCAGCGCCCGGCAGTGGATCCGCACGTGACCGCCAAACGCCTCCTGGTTGATGCGGCAGCGCGTCAACGCATTGCCGAAGACCTGGACACAAGCCTGATGTGCCTGGCCGGTGCCGGTGCCGGCAAGACACATGCTTTGGTACAACGCATGGTTGCCTGCGTGCGCACGGGCACGGCGGACATCCGGCACATGGCGGCCATCACCTTCACGCGCAAGGCGGCCGGCGAACTGCGAGGCCGATTCTTTGCCGCCCTGCAGGAAGAGGCCATCCGCGTTGCCGAAGAGACGGAGGGCCCGGAAGCGGCCCGTCAGCAGCACCGACTGCGGGACGCCGTGTCACGCCTCGACCAGTGTTCGATCGGCACGATCCATGCCTTCTGTGCCCGCCTGTTACGGGAACGGCCCATCGAGGCGGGTCTGCCGCCGAATTTCACGGAAGTCGAGGAGCGCGAGGAGATGATCCTGGCAAGGGTTGCGTGGGATGGTTTCCTGCAGGCTCGCTCCGTCGCCGGCGATGACCGCCTGCTGGCCATTGAAGACACGGGACTGACGGCCGAACAGTTCTACCAGTTCTACCTCGACCGCTGCCAGCACAGCGACCTGCTGCTGAAGCCGACGACAGTACCTCGTCCCGATCTGACACCGGCGCTGACCCAGGTCTGCGAACTCGTGCGTGACGTGGCGGCTCAGATTCCCGAACCACTTCCTGAGGGCCAACCCGACCGATTGATGGAGACCGTGCGCGAGTTGCGGCACTTCGTCGACTTCGCCGGACCGCCAAGTGACGCGGATCGTGAACGACTGCTGCGTGACCTGGCATCTACGACGAAAACGGCGATCACACTCAAACGCTGGGGATCTCCCGGAAGCCCGGGCCAGCAACTGGCGCGCGCGCTGAAGAACGAAGTGCTCCCGGCTCTGCGCGATCAACTGCTGAAACCGTTGCTGGCCCAGTGGCGGAACTACGTCTACACCCTCGCCGGCGCCCTGGTCGATGAGGCGATGATTCACTATCGCGACACTCGACTGGCAGCGTCGACGCTGACCTTCAATGATCTGCTGGAAATGACGGCGGCGTTGTTGCGACAACGTGCGGACGTTTGCGCCCATTTCCGTCGGCGGTATCAACGCCTGTTCGTTGATGAGTTCCAGGACACAGACCCCCTGCAGGCGGAGGTGTTGCTTTACCTCACGGGTGTGGAGCACAACATCGACGATTGGCGTGAGTTAACACCCAGACCTGGGAGTCTGTTTCTGGTGGGTGACGAGAAGCAGTCCATCTACCGCTTCCGCCGGGCCGATCTCGATATCTTTCGCCTGGTCCGCGACCGGGTCGTGGCCGGTGGCGGTGCCGTGGTCGAGTTGACAACCAGTTTCCGCTCACGGCCCGCGGTGGCGGCATTCACCAATGGCGCCTTCGAACCTCTCTTCGACAGTTACGATCGACGCTACCAGGCGGCTTTTCAGCGTCTCGTGCCGCACCGCCCCAGCCAGGACGGGGCCGGCGTCTACCAGTTGCGCGCCCGGGCCGACAGCGGCGGCCGTCGCGAAACACAGACCCGGGACGAGGCGGCGCGTATCGCCGCCTTTATCGCGGCTGCGTTGCGGGGGCGTACACCACTCAACGGCGAACACGCCGTCCTGGGACGACGGGCTCAGCCTGGCGATTTCATGCTGCTGACGCGTTCGCGCCACTACCTGGGCGAGTACGCCCGGGCCCTGGAAGCCGAGCAGGTGGCCTACGACATCACCGGCGCCGGCAGCATGCGAAACTCCATTGAGTTGCGCGCTCTTGTCGATGCTCTGGACACCCTGCTGGAAGCCGATAACCCCGTCCCACTGGTGGCCTACCTTCGGGGCCCGTTCGTCGGCATGGGTGATGACGAGCTCTACGTCCTGCGCCAGTTGCACTGGCGTTTCTGCTGGCCGGCGCCGGCGCCGGCGGCGGATATCGCGGCGGTTGCCCGTCTGCAACGGGCCCAGCGCACCCTGCAGAACCTGTGGGACGACGTGCGCCGCCGTCCGCTGGCGGCCAGCCTCGAGCGCCTTATCGAGTCCACGGGCCTGGCCGGATTTGCCGCCACGGGTGCCGCCGGCTCCTCGCGGGCCGGCAACCTGCTGCGCATCCTGGCGCTCGTGCGCGATGCGCAGAGCCGTCGCCATCTGGGTTGGGCTCAGGTCACCCACGAACTGCGAGACCTGCTGGAAGATGATCGACAGCGTGTCGAGGAAATGACGCTGGAGACCGGGCGCGACGATGTCGTACGGGTGATGAATCTGCACCAGGCAAAAGGGCTGGAGGCGAAAGTGGTCTTTCTCGTCGACGCATTTGATACGTCGTCCCGAAAACACACGGTCGACGTACACGTGTCACGTGTCGCGGAGCGGCCCTACCTGTCGATGGCAGTTACACGTCGCGCACGGTTTGGCACGACCGTGCTGGCGGAACCGGAAGGCTGGGAGGCGGATGCCGCTGAGGAAACCCGCTATCTGGAGGCCGAGAGTCTGCGTCTCGTCTATGTCGCGGCGACTCGAGCCCGCGATGTTCTGGTATTGGGGACGACGGCCCAGAGCCGAGGCGCCTGGAGTCTTCTGGAGCCAGCCATTGCCGGCGCACCCGATCTGCCGAGCCCGGCACCGGCGGCCCCACAACCGTCACAAGCCAGCAACGACGAGGGCATCGACATCGCAGCTGTGCAGGCCCGGACGCGGGCGCAGCGGGACCTGGCCAGCAAGCCGAGTTACGTACTGCACGCAGTGACCGAGGATGAAGAGCACCCGGCACACGAAGCAGATCCCGAGACCCGTGGCCGGGGCCGCAGCTTCGGCACCGTGGTGCACAGGCTGTTCGAGAGTGCTGTGCTGGGACACTTGCCCGTGGACGATGCCGCTGAGTTGCAGTACGCGCAACGCCTGCTCGCCGAGGAAGGCCTCGATGGTGCCGAGACCGCATCGGCAGCGCAACAGGCTCTGGCGGCTTTTCGCAGTTCGGCGATCTGGCACGAGTTGCGGCAGGCCGCAGCGGAGGTCTACGTCGAGGTGCCCTTCGCCTCCATGGCCGGCGATACAATACATCGCGGCGTCATCGACTTGGTCTATCGTGTCCCCGGAGGCTGGAAGATTGTCGACTACAAAACGCACCGCGCACCGACCCCCGAACGGATGGCGCTCTTTGCGCAGCAGGTTGGCGCCTACGCCGCGCACTGGGAAGCGGTCAGCGGCCAATCCGTGGTCGAACGCGGCATCTGGCTGGTGTCATCGGAGGCTACGGACAGGTATATCGCGCTGCCGTGACGAGGCGTGCACACTGCACGGGTCACCTGCGCCGCGAACTCTGGTTCGATTACCCCGTACGACCCACTGCCAGTTGCGCACCCTTGCGACTGCTCTCCTTGTGCGCCTGGTGGGCGACAACGGTGACGATCTTGCGCGCTGCCTCCGGCTCCATATTCGGCACCTTCTTCTGGAACCGCTTCAGGGCTTCGCCCTGCACATCGTCCCACTCGGCGCCGGGGTTTTCTTCGGTGACGGCGAAGAAAATATTGTCGGCCAGCCGCAGCAGGCTGTCCGCCGACATGCGGCTGCCATTGGTGCCCACCGTCAGTGTCGGATCCGGACCCATTGATTCTTCGCTGCGACCGAGGGCACGCAGGATGCTGCGTGCGGAGGTGGCCATATCAAACAGGTGCGCCTCGATGATCTCTACGTCCTTGCCGTCCCGCCGGACTTCCTGGGCCTTGGCGCGAACGTTCGTGGCCATGACGTAGAGAATCTCGGCGATGCGCAGGGCAGACCGCTGCACAAGCAGCTGATAAATATTGAGCAGAACCAGAATGATGATGGCCCCCGCGAGGAAACCATTAAGTACAGACATGGGGAGACTCCTTTGCGGCCGAGGGGTGGAGGAACGCAGGCCGGTGAGGCATTGCCACAGACACGATGCAACGTGGGAGACGGGGGATGGTGTCGGCGGCAAGGGTGCAAATAACCACATTTGCCGCGCCACAAGCAACAACCGATTCGTTGCCCCGGACTCGACAGCCATCGTACATTCTGCCGCCGGATCTCTGTTGACGCCTGCTATCGTCACACGTCCAGCATGAGGATTCCCCGACACCCAGGCCTCAGCCGGGATGTGTCGCAGCGAGCCACAGCGCCTACGGGCTGTGGATGATATCTTCCACAGACCTGTCTGGGTTCCTCCACACAAGAGTGTGAGTTTTGTTCAAAAAAGTTCACAGCGGTGTATGGGTTTTCGACGCGGAGTGGGTGCCGGATGCCGATACAGGGCGGCGGGTGTACGGGCTGGATGCTGCCATGGCCGATGTCGAAGTCGTGGATGAGATGTTTCGCCGTGGGGGCGCCACCGAGGATGATCCACGACCCTATCTGAAGACGGTCCTGTGCCGATTGGTGTCGATCTCGGCCGTGGCGCGCACCGACGAAGAGGGCGTGGTACGGCTGCAGTTGCACTCCCTGCCACGGATTGCTGAGCGCGACGCGCCGGAGGCGGCCGAGAGTGTAATCCTGCGCCGGTTCCTTGATGGCATCGGGCGCGCCAAGCCGCAGATGGTGGGCTACAACTCGTGGTCGGCCGACTTCCGCATCCTCATGCAGCGTGCCGTCGCCCTCGGGGTGCAGGCGGCGGATTTCGCCAAGCGACCGGACAAGCCCTGGGAGGGTGTCGACTACTTCGGTGGCGGTGACTGGCACATCGATCTGATCGAAGTGCTGGCCGGCCGCGGACGAGACCGACCCTCGCTGCACGAGATGGCTGCAGCCTGCGGCATTCCCGGAAAATTCAGCGGTGCCGGCGACAGCGTCGTCGATGCCTGGCAACAGGGGAAGCTTGCCGAGATCATCGCCTACAACGAATTCGACGCCCTGACCACCTATTTGCTGTGGCTTCGTGTGGCATACTTCGGCGGTTTCTTCGATGCTAAAGGGTATGAGCTGGAGCAGTCGCGCGTACGTGAACTGCTGCAGCGGGAAGGTGCGCGTCCCGAACGTGTGCACCTGCTGCAGTACCTGAGGCAATGGGACAGCGTCCGACGCGCCGACCCAACAGGCAGTGCACAACTCCAGTTCGGTCTGGCCTGAAGCCGGCACAGGGAGGGCAAGCAAGTGGAACGTTACATCGCCGTCGACAATGTCTGCGCCTGGCCGAATCTGACCCGGCTGAACGACGGCACCCTGACCGCAACGATCTACAATCGCCCCGTTCATGGTCGCTGGCACGGCGATGTCGAGGTATGGGCCAGCACGGACAACGGCATTCTGTGGCACAAGCGCGGCACCGCTGCTCCCGGTGAACCTCCGGGCAACCGCATGAACGTGGCTGCCGGTTGTGCGGCCAACGGGGATCTGCTCGTGATCGCCTCGGGCTGGACCCCTGTCATGGAGCCTGGAACCATCGACCCGGATTTCGCCTTCCGCAGTCGCGAGGTCCTCGACGCCCGGGTCTGTCGCTCTGTGGACGGTGGTCACACCTGGGCACGAGCCGACACTGTGGATGTGCCGGACAAGGCCGACCGCTGGTTCATCCCTTTTGGCGACATCACCCCTGGCCCCAGGGGTCTGGCTGTGCCATTTTACTCTTCCCCTCCCGAAGGCACACGCAACACGGCCTGGATGCTGCGCTCCACCGACGACGGACAAACCTGGGGTGCGGGCAGCGTCATCGCCGCCGATGACTTCAACGAGACGGACATCCTGCATCTGGGGGCCGGTGCGTGGCTGGCGGCGTGTCGGACCCGGCAGGACGGACACGTGCAGGTGTTCGCCTCCGCCGATGATGGCTACACCTGGAACGACCGGGGTCCCGTGACGTTGCCCGGTCAGCACCCCCCGCATCTGACACACCTGGAGGATGCACAGGTCCTGCTGACGTATGGGATTCGCAACGCCGGTCTGTATGGCGTCGGAACCCGCATCAGCAGCGACGGCGGCAAGAGCTGGTCGCCGCCCCGCATCATCGTGCAGTTCGAAGGGGCCACAGACGGTGGCTACCCCTCCAGCCTGCAGCTGGAGGACGGCACCATCGTTACTGCCTACTACGCAAACAAAGTCGCTGCACACGGCCGCTATCACATGGGCGTGGTGCGTTGGAATGTGTCTGACTAAGAGAGGAACCACCATGGCAAAGGTCGTCTTCATCGGCGCCGGCAGTTTTGGCTTCACCCGCAACCTCGTGCGTGACCTGCTCACGTTCGACAACCTCAGCAACGCCGAGATCGCCCTCGTCGACATCAACAAACAGCGGCTCAATTTCGCCCGCAGGGCCTGCCAGAAACTGGTGGATCAGGGCGGTTACAAGGCGACGGTGACGGCCACGACGCAACGTCGCGACGCACTCAAGGGCGCCGACGCTGTGTGTGTCACGATCCTGCGCGGGGCAACGACCGTCTGGCAACACGACATTCTGATCCCGAAGAAGTACGGCATCGACACCAACGTCGGCGACACGCGTGGCCCCAGCGGGATCTTCCGGGCTCTGCGCACGATACCCGAGATGGTTGCCATCGCCCGCGACATGGAGCAGTTGTGCCCGCGCGCGATCATGCTCAACTACACCAACCCCATGGCGATGCTCTGTCATGCCATGCAGTTGCAGACAGACATCCAGCTGACGGGTCTGTGTCATTCCGTGCAGGGCACAGCGGCCATGATCGAAGGCTGGCTCGGATTGAAGCCGGGACAGATGGACTACCAGTGCGCCGGTATCAACCACATGGCGTGGTACACACGGCTGGAGCACAACGGCAAGGATCTGTATCCGAAGCTGAAGAAAGTTGTCAGCACCAACAAGGACGTATACAACCACGAACAGGTACGCAACGAAATGTTCCTTGCCCTCGGGTCGTACGTGACCGAGTCGAGCGGACACAACTCAGAGTACAGCTGGTGGTTCCGCAAGCGGCCTGACTTGATCAAGAAGTATTGCACCAGTGGTACCGGCTGGAATCCCGGCCACCATGCCTACATCCTCAAGCAGTACCAGTTGCGCGAGAAGAGCTGGCAGAAATCCGTGCAGGACTGGCTCGATCAGGACGAAGTACCCCTGGGTCGGGGGCACGAGTACGCCGCCTCCATCATCAGCGCTTACATGGGCGGCGACATCTTCGAATTCAACGGCAACGTCAGCAACGATGGCCTGATCGACAATTTGCCCCAGGGGGCCTGCGTCGAGGTGCCCGTGGTGGCAAGTCGCAAGGGTTTCGAAGCGATCCGCATCGGCAACATTCCGGCACCCTGTGCCATGCTCACCGGCTTGAGCGCACAGATTGAGATGATGGCTGTTGAGGGTTGCCTGAAGGGGGATGCCGAACTGGTCTACCAGGCGATCGCCCACGACCCGCTGACGGCGGCCAAGTTGTCACTGGGCGAAGCGCGGCAGATGACCCGGGAGATGTTCCGCAAGAACGAGAAATGGCTGCCTCAGTTCAAGAAGGTGAATCTGTAGCATCATGCCCGCTGTGAACATCATCCCGAGGCCGACGTTGGTTGCATCGACGTCGGCCCTTGTGCACCTCGACACCGATACAACCATCGGCGCCCCGGAAGCAGAGCACCCGGCAGCGGCCCTGCTCGCCGATTGCCTGCGGGGGCCCACCGGGTGGGAGGTGCCCGTGCAGGTTGGTGCCGGTTCGATCCAGCTGCGCAGGGACGGTTCACGTTCGCAGGACTTTGGGGCCGAGGGCTACGAATTGGACGCAACGCCCGACGGCATCGGCATCGTCGCCGGCGACGACGCCGGACTGTTCTGGGGTGTACAGAGCCTGCGCCAGCTGCTGCCGGTCGCCATTGAGGCCAGAACCACGGTCACCGGCGTGGACTGGGCGATCCCCACCGTACATATCGAAGATCACCCACGCTTCTGCTGGCGCGGCGGCCACCTGGATGTGTCGCGCCATTTCTTTGCCGTCGATTTTATCAAAGGCTTCATCGATCTGCTGGCGCTGCACAAGCAGAACGTGTTCCACTGGCACCTGACCGATGACCACGGTTGGCGCCTGCAGATCGAACAGTATCCGGAACTCACCCACAGGGGTGCCAGCTACACACAGGCCGAGGCGCGTTCCGTCGTTGCCTACGCGGCAGCGCGCGGCATCACCGTTGTGCCGGAGATCGAGTTGCCCGGGCATGCGCTGGCCGTGCTGGCGGCGTATCCCGAGTTCGCCTGTGCCGAGGGGCCCTTCCATCCAGCGACCGAGTGGGGCGTTTTCGACGACGTGTTCTGCGTCGGCAACGATGCCACGCTGGCTTTCCTGCGGCACGTCTTCGACGAAGTCCTCGAGATCTTTCCCAGTCGGTTCATCCACGTCGGTGGCGACGAATGTCCCAAGACGCGCTGGGCGCAATGTCCAAAGTGTCAGGCCCGTATGCAGCAGCAAGGCCTGGCCAACGAGGAGGCCTTGCAGAGCTGGACGATCCGCCTCTTCGACCAGTATCTCGCACAGCGTGGACGACGGCTCGTGGGCTGGGATGAAATCCTGGAGGGTGGTCTTGCGCCGGGCGCAACGGTGATGTCCTGGCGCGGCGTCGAGGGTGGACTGGAGGCGGCCCGCGCCGGACACGACGTGGTCATGACACCGCAAACACACGTATACCTGGATCGGAAGCATTACGAAGGTGATCACGAGCCGGGGCGCCTCAGCGTCAGCTCCCTGGAAAACTGCTACAGTTTCGATCCGACCATCGCCGCCATGACAGTATCTGAGGCGCAGCATGTGCTGGGTGTTCAGGCCAATGTCTGGTCCGAAGGGTTCGATACGCCCGCCGGTGCCGAAGTGATGATCTGGCCACGCATGAGCGCTGTCGCTGAAATCGGCTGGACCGCCCAGGCAGACCGAAACTTCGCGGATTTCGTCGGCCGCTTCCGCCATTTCGCACAACGGTTGGATGCGATGGGCGTCGCCTACTACCGGGACCGCGCCATCTGGGGCTGACAGAAGGTCGCCGGAGCCGGCACCGCCCCGGCAACGTCTGCAGAGAGCTCGCCCCCCGACTGGGAGGCCATCACTCTCGCTTGCCCATGGTGAGCTGCCGGCGCGTCCGCGGCAGTACCACTTGCCAGGGAGCATCATTACGGTGTCGACCTGGCCCTTGCGCGCGGTGCATCCACCCTCTTGCCGGCAGCCGTTTGCATTGCATGCGCGGCGGCTCCGACGGCCGCTCTCCCGCGCCGATTCGCAACACCACTGGCCGCCGCTTCCCCTGGTAGGTGGGACCTGATAACCACACTATTGGGGGTATCCATCTTACCGGAGCTACTCCTCGAGGGTACCCGATTGCCTCATTGGCCAACCGCCAGCCGACCCGGAACCCACGAGATGACCATGAACGAGGTCGCCAACAGGGGAATCCATGCCAGTTGTGGCCCGCCTCACGACATCGCCGCGGGCAATCCCACGATCCTGGAGCAGTCGGAGGCCAGACGTGCGCCGCGAGATCACGTGATGGAGTTCTACTCCGCTCAAATGGATACCCCCAACCACACTATATTATTGCCCCTCAGCCCAAGCGATCACATACGGACGGTCATATGGAGTCTATCCTCTCGATTTCTCCACGCGCTGGCTACCTTCTTCGTCGACCCGCAGGGCATACAACCTTCGAGCCAGCAACCTTGCCCCCCGAGGGACTGCATCTCAATGGCGCACTCCACAGAGTGCTATCGGCGGCCGATCACAAGCTGGGCTTCCTCCTCGGGCAAGCGGCGGCCCGCCCGCAATCGGCCTCCTGGGTGGCCATGGCCTGCCGGCGGGAGGCCGTGGCTTCGTGTCGCCTCGAAGGCAGCACCGTCACCCTCGGCGATCTTCTCTGGTTCGAGCTTGACGGAGTTCGAGCCGACACGCTCAGCAGTCCGCCCGGTGAACTCCGCGTGTGCCTCAACTACGCCGCCATCCTGCTTAAGGACACCGAGGATGTCGCCGCTGCCACCCCCGTGCTCCGAGCCTCCCTGTGCGCCTTGCACCAGCGGCTCTACCGCGGCGTCCGTGGCCGCGACGAGCGCAGTGGCCACGTACGCAAAGCAGAGATCTGGCTCGGGCCCAGGGGAAGTACGCTGCAAACGGCCCACTATGTGCCACCGGCACCAGAACACATCGCCGAGCACCTGGCCCGACTGGTGGCATTTGCCGAGGACGACGGTGCCTTGCCGCCGCTGGCGCGCCTGGCACTCATCATCTGTCAACTGGAGTCCATCCACCCCTTTGTTGACGGCAACGGTCGCGTCACCCGCCTGACACTGCTCCGACTCCTGTCACACGTGCATGGGCCCGCCGCCCGACTGCTGTGCCCATCCGTGTTGTCGGCGCAGGATGTAGGCGGCCATTTCCGGCGCCTGCAGCAGATCCGCCACGCCGGGGACTGGGAAGGCTGGATCCACTACTTCGGCTGCCTGGTGCGCGATGCAGCCACTGCGGCAGCGGACGTACTGACCACGGCAGACGACGTGCTCCGGGAGCACATCGACAGGATCCGGCACGAGCAGCCCACCATCCGCGAGACGGGCACGCTGTTGCTCCGGCATCTGGCGTCACAGCCCCTCGTCTCTGTGCAACACGTGGCCGAGGCTTGCGGACGCACCTTCGCCAATGCAAACCTGCTGGTCCGTCGTCTGGAGGCATTGGGTCTGCTCACAGAGATCACCGGGCGACAACGCCATCGACGTTATGTCTACAGCCCCTTCATCGACATGCTTCAGAGAAAATCCTGACGGCGTTTTTTTCTCTTGGCTGATGCTGTACTCAAGCTTTACATTCTCTGATCCCCTAAACCCTTGCCTCCCCTGACTCGCTGTCGGGGTTGCCGGGAGGCCAGATTCCCCCTCCACAGAACGCGGCCAAGGAGTGAAGCATACGTGAATTACGAAAGCTGGACGGACGAGGATGTCAGTCTGCAGACGTATTTCAACGAGATCGCAAGTTCTCAGCCGCTGTCCCGGGAGAAAGAAGCTGAGCTGGCCGGGCGTATCGCGGCCGGCGAAGACCGGGCTCGCGAAGAGCTCGCCGAAGCCAATCTCCTGTTTGTTGTTACCGTAGCCAAGCAGTACCGCAATCGCGGCCTGTCCTTTTCGGAACTGATCAGCGCCGGCAATCTCGGCCTGATGACCGCCGTAGACAGATTCGACGCGACACGGGGCTACAAGTTCATCTCCTATGCGGTGTGGTGGATTCGCCAGGCCATTCAGCAGGCCCTGGCAGAAGACAGCCGCACCGTGCGTCTGCCTCTCAATCGGCTGAACCTTCTGCGCAAAATTGCGCGGACCGCCCAGCACCTGGGCAATGCCAATGAAGGAGAGCCACATGACGAGGAAATTGCCGACGCCCTCGAAATATCGATCAGTGAAGTGCGTGACACGATGCTGTCTGGCCGCCGCACCGTGTCGCTGGACCGCGCCGTTTTCGATGAGGACGAGGATACGACACTGATGAAACGTCTGGCAGACGATGAGCAGGAGTCTCCAGACCAAGCCATTACCCTTTCATCCAGTCAGAAGCAACTCGAGAAGGTTCTGGAAGGTCTCGACGAACGTGAGCATGAGATCATCCAACTCTACTTCGGGCTCGACGGGGCGGAGCCGATGACGCTGGAGCAGATCGGCGATCGTATGGATTTGACCCGCGAGCGCATTCGCCAGTTGAAGGAACGCGCCTTCGGCAAATTGCGTCATCCGTCACGTCACGACGAGCTGCGGGCTCTCGAAGACTGACGCCTGCTGCCACCTGCGGAAGTCCTGAAGTTCAGCACAATGGCCTGTATCGTCGCCGACGTTACAGGCCATTGTCGTATCCTGTGGCGGCGCGCAGCCTAGGAGCGTGTCGGGATACTGTCGATACGGCG
>JAQCJA010000416.1 GCA_027593305.1 bacterium | reverse complement strand
CGGGGCTTTCGGTGCGGGGGGCAGAGCAGAGATCTGTCCCGGCATGCGGTCGCCCGCGCGAACTAAGATGTAAGAGCCGTCGCCGTTGGGGTTGGGCACCTCCACCAGTTCGTTCGCCGCCGCCTCGGCCTGCTGGCGCTGGGTTAAATCCTGGCTCATCAGGTCGAACGCCAGCGACGCATGGTTGGGATCGCCCAGAAGCGTAGTGATGGCCCCCTGCATGTCAGGATCGCGCTGGCCATAGGTCGTTGTGGGGTCTCCCGTGCCGTCAGGGCGCGTCGGCTGGTTCCAGTTGATGACGGTGCCGGGGCTGCCCTGCATCTGCTGTAGGGCCTGCGTCAGCCGCCCCTGGGAGGCTTCCTGCTGCTTCTGCTCCTGCCCCATGGCGTAGCCCATCAGGCCTCTTTGTAAAACGCTCGCAAGGCCGCCGTATGTGGTGCTGTTGTTGGGGTCGGGCTGGTCCTGTAGAAGCTGGACGTATTTGTTGCCGAATGTGGTCATGCCAATTCCCCATAGTTCACGGCGTCGAAGCCGTTGGGCATCCGAATGACGGCGGAGGGGTGAGGAATCCTGACCTCATCGGCCATGTGGCCCATCCCAAGAGCGCCCCAGAGATATCGCCAAACGTACAAAGGCAGGCCATTGCGCTCACCAACTCGAACGATGTCGCGTTTCAGCCTGCGGTCGGACCACCCGTACGCCGCCGCCATCGCGGCTGACCCCAGAAGGTCGTACAGCCCCTGATTGTTGGCCGCCGCCTGGTTGGCCTCGGCGTTGTAGTTGCCATAAGTCGCCCCCATGATGTCGCCGGGGGCGACGTTGTACTGGCCGGAATTGACGAACTGGGGCTGCTGGACCTGCTGGCCCGACATGAGCGCAGCCAGTTCATTGAGGGGAACCTGACGGCCCGTCAGGGCGCTCTGCAAAGCCTGATTGTAAGCGCCCTGCTGCAGGCCAAAGTCGGCCTGCTGTTGACCCATCGCCTGACCCTGCGCGCCCAAGGCGAAATCGTTCTGGCCCCGGTTGTAGATGTCATAGGCGTTGCGATACGCCTCAGACCCGAGGTCGATGCCCTGATTGGCGAGTTGCGTTTCCAGGGCGGCGCGCTGCTGGTCGGCCTGCGGCTGGTTGCGCTGAATGATGCTGTCATAGGCGCGCTGCCATGCCTGGGGGTCTGCCGTCGGCGTCGGGCCGAGCGAGTTGATGTCGAAGGGCGTTGAGAGCGTTTCCGCCACCTGCCCAAGCTGGTTGTTGGCAATCTCGCCGCGCTGCATTGCGGCTTGGTTGGACTGATTGAGAATTTGCTGCTGAGCTGGCGCAAGCGTCTGCCACGCCGTGCGGTCCGGCTCGCCAACGCTCCCAGTATATTGCAGGGAGCCGTAGGGCGTCACCTGATTGATCTGGCTGACCAGCGCGCTCTCACGAACAGCGTCCTGATTGGCTGACGCCTGCGCGGCTGCTGTGGCCTGCGGGTTGGGAGGCGTGGGGGAGCTAGATTTGCCCATTGAGTTCTCCAAACATTCTGAGGTAGCCGGGGCGCAGCAGCCGCATGATGACGGCGTGTCGATTATGCCCAAATTGATGTGCGAGGATGGCCTCGCGCTTGAAGCCGACGTGTTCGTTAACCTTCAGCGCCTTGACGTTTTCCAGCGCCGTGGCGGTCCACACTTTGAAACAACCAAGCTGGTCAAAGGGATAGGCCAGAAGAGCATGGATGATCGGCCGCCTCGCCCAGATAGGAGATGTCGCCGCCATGCTCAGTTGAATCGTCCCGAACTTGGGCTGGTAGTCGTGGTAGCACACGCCAGCCACCAGGTGGTCGGTAGCCACTCCAATTGCCGCCACGGGGCTGGAAAAGCCATCCTGGCCCACGTCTGGAATGTGATCGGCAACCCATGCAGCCACTTGCTCGCTGTGGCCGAAAAGCAGTCTCACGGGGAGCCGAGCCTGAACGAACGTTTGTCATCCAAGGCTCTCCGAATCCGAAACGCATTGCCGTCTTGGTCGATCAGGTCATGCAGAGAGCGCGCCGATACATTCGCCGGGTGCTGCTCTATGGGGCCGTCAAACTCCATGTCGAAAGACGGGAATTTCTCCCAGCCAAGTTGTGCCGCCAGTGTCGTTGCCTCTTGTTCATTGAGGCGCTTGCCGTCGGCGTAGCCAGGCACGTTGTAGATACGCCCATCAGGGCCTGTGACGCCCATGATGTTGACCGTGGTCATTCCCTGCTGGTCATCCAGATAGGTGCCGTTCCGCAGGTTGCGGCGGTGGTATTCGAGGAGATAACGGTCCTGCGGCGAAAGCCCCTCGGGCGGGGGTAAGAAGGCCACCGCAGGATTTCTTTCAAGTAGGGTGGGCGTAAACGCGGGCGGTGCCGTGTTGGTCAGTTGACGTGTCAGTTGGCCCGGTGGCGACGAAAGCCTTTGCGATAGCTTGCCCATTACAGCGGGCCTCCCGGCGTGATCAGCCAGTTCGTCGCCAGCCACGACGGCTGGTTAACGCTGCTGGAAATCCGCACCCGCAACGATGCCGACCGACCGATCCCACGAATGCCCCGCCAACCGCGATAGGTTTGTGATGCCGAACCCCACAAGCCTATGCCCCACTTCGAAATGCCCCACTTCGCAGATGTCTCCGCCGCAGTGGAGGCAACTGCAGTCGCGCGGCGAACCTGATAATCGACGTTCAGGTTGAGCGCGACCGAAGGCGCACCGTTGGACTGAAAGATCGGCTCCACCAGCGTGAACCGCTTGTTGGCTCCCGGCGAGCCGAAGTCGTTAAAGGCTTGCAATGCGTCGGCGGCGATGGCCTCGTTGTTGTCAGCAAAGCCGTCGTCGAACTTGTAGACTGTGCCGTCAGCCTGCCCACCGAAATAGGGCGCGTCGTTTAGCAGCGCCCAACAGGCGGCGTTGATTCCGGTGAAACGACAGGGAGCGCGTGTGATCGTGTTGAATACGAACTGTTCAGCTTCCACGGAACTGTCGGGAATGTTGAACAGCAGCATGGTGCCTTTGGGGTAGATGAACGGCTGCCAGCCAAACAGGGATGAACCCGCCTGCACGGCGTCGTTGACCGCCTTGTTGATTTGCTGCGAGATCGCCACCGTCTCGGCCTGCGAGCGGTCAGCCAAGAGGATTTGCGATGCAGCGACAAACCCGTCCTGAGTGACGATAACCAGGTCTGCGCCCAGCTTGATCATGCAGCGCCGACCGATGGGCTTGCCGATGCGAAAGACGCCGACCAGTGACCATGTGGCTGCGCTTGCGGGGTCCGTCCCAGCGTAGACCACGGCCTCGCCTTCAGATGTCAGGAACACCGCTGCGTCGTCGGCACCAGCGCCACTGTCGCGGGACCATGTGCCCATCGCCATGATGTAACCGCCCAGCGAAGCAAGGCCGCCGAGGGGAAACGCGGTAGCCGCTCCGGCGATGGAGTTGACCGCCAGGTAGTAGGCCGTCAGCGAATCCTTCTCTCCGAACCACAGCCTGCGTTGGTGGTTGTTGGCCCAAATCAGGTTGGCAATCGTCGGGCCGGTGATGGTGGAGTCCGCCCACGCCGAACCGTCATAGGTTTGGGGCGTGTCGGTGCCGTTCACGGCGAACAGGAAGTGCCCGCCCGGTGAGGTGATCTGTGTCTGCTGCCATCGCCCGTTGGACTTGCCAGACACCACGGCAGCCCCCACGGCACCGGCGGCGGTCACGTCAAAAATGTTCCCACCGTTGGCCGCAAACAGGACGCCCGTGCCCGTCGCCGGGGTGTATGCCAGCAGCGTTTCGACGTCCCCCGACATGCCCGTTGCGTGGCTGGTGTAGCCCTTGCGGAGCGTTACTTTATCGGTCGACGGGAACCAGTTGTCCAGGATGACCGCGTTCTGCACCGGCATATCGGCCAGAGCGTTGAGGGTGTCCCAGCCGCCCACGGGGGGCGGAACCGTGCGGGGTCGTGCGGGTGACCTCATTGGCTCGCCTCCGCTTCGTTGCCGCCTAACAGTCCCGCCGCGCCCGCAGCCACGGGAGGCAGCAGGCCATAACGGCGCAGTATCTCGATGAGCTTGTCGTCGAACACGACGTAGTTGCGGGAAGGATCGGAGACCTTAATGTCGAGGGCGTCGAACTGCGCCAGAAGGCCGGGGTTGTGCAAGGCCGGGAGGTCTGGGGTCCAGTCGCCGAAGGGTATCGATGCTTGCCGCTTCTGCTTCACTGACTTGGCGCTTTCTTGATCATGCCGGTGATGTACATCTCCTGTGCGCTCTGGCCGGTCTTTGCTGCCGCAATCTGGTTGCGATAATGCCCGACAAGGCTGGCGTCTGCGCCGAGGTTTTTGATCATTCTCGCCAGCCGCGCCTCCATCAACTTGATCTGCTCACTTGAGCCACTCATCATAATCTCCCTTCTCGATGACCCTTGTCTCGTACTCCATCAGGTTCACGGTGCTGACGCCATTTTCTGAATTGAGGAAGGACTGAGTGATACGGTCGTAAATACCTCTGACTTCATCAAGCCTTTCCGCCTTTTGGGCAGGGGACAGCGCCCGCCACGCATCCCTACCTATATCAAACAAGCGCCTGGCCAAGAACATCGTGCTGACCCGCCTGCGCCTTGCCGCGTGCGGCGGCGCCTGAGGCGG
>JAQCJA010000005.1 GCA_027593305.1 bacterium | reverse complement strand
GCGTGGTCTGTTCTTCGTACTCGCCGTCGCCTCGACGGCGTTGTTGCTCGGCCTGGGCTTCTACCACCCGCCGGTGCTGTGGGGCTTTGTCGTTGTCGGGCCACTGATTGTTCTGGGTGTGTACGACGTTGTACAGCGGGATCACACTCTGTTGCGCAACTTCCCCGTCATCGGCCACATGCGCTACCTCTTCGAGTCCATCAGTCCCGAGATCCAGCAGTACTTCATCGAGAGGCATACGGACGGCACGCCCTTCTCTCGCAACCAGCGATCCCTCGTCTATGCCCGCTCCAAGGATGAGCGCGAAACCCATCCCTTCGGCACCGAGTTGGATCTCCACGACTCGCGTTATGAGGGTCTGGCACACTCCATGTATCCCAGTGATGTGCAGCATGAGCCGCCACGCATTCACATTGGCGGACCGGATTGCCAGCGGCCGTACGATGCCTCGCTGCTTGATCGCCAGCGGCAAGCTGCTCACGGGTCACTCGATCATCAAGGCCCTGGCACTGGGCGCCGACGTCTGCAACAGTGCCCGTGGCTTCATGTTCAGCCTTGGCTGCATTCAGGCTCTGCGCTGCGATACAACCGGTGCCCGACGGGCGTCGCCACCCAGGACGACATGCTGATGCGTGGACTCGTAGTTGCGGACAAGAAGACCCGGGTGCACAACTTCCACCGCAACACGCTGCGTACCGTCATGGAACTGCTGGCAGCTGCCGGCAAGGACCG
Organism: bacterium; assembly: GCA_027593305.1. Classification (GTDB taxonomy): domain Bacteria; phylum Latescibacterota; class UBA2968; order UBA8231; family UBA8231; genus UBA8231. The sequence continues at coordinate 26,128 of JAQCJA010000005.1, read as the reverse complement.
CGTCGAGCAACTGACACCCGACCTGTTCCTCAAGGGTCAGGACATCGGCGGCATGGGCAGTCATCACCTTGGCAGCAGCCGCCAGGGCAACGCATATCAGGGAGCAGGCATTGGTGATGTCGGCTAGACGCCGCAACATCGTCGTCCTCATGTCGGACCAGCAGCGCCTCGATACGGTCAGCGCCTATGGTCTCAACGACATCTGTCGCACCCCCCGGATCGACAGCCTGGCGCAGCGGGGTGTGCGTTTCGATGGCGCCTTTACACCCACGGCCATCTGTTCACCGGCACGGGCCTCCTTCATGACCGGCCTGTATCCACACAAACACGGCGTTACCGCCAATGGTCTGTGCCTCAAGGAGGGTGTTCGCGGCATTCCCGATTACCTGAATCCGGCGGGGTATCGCTGTGGCTATGCCGGCAAGTGGCATGTCGATGAGGAGCGGGGTCCCAGCCAGATGGGCTTTGTCGGCCAGGATTTCATGGGGTACGCCTTTCCCGGGTCCAACCTGTTGCCGGGTCTGCAGTTCGGCGCCGCCCCGCGCACCGGCAATCCATACGCCGACTATCTGCAGCAACAGGGCCTGGGGTTGCCCAGGGTGTCGCAGCGCTTCGTCGGCACCAACCCGGGCACGCAGCGGCAGGAGATGTTTGCCCTGCACGAAGGACCCCTGGAGTCGACGATCGAGTATTTCGTCAGTCACGAGGCCAATCGTGTCATCGACGAACTGTCGACGGGTGATGAACCTTTCTTTCTCTGGGCCAACTACTGGGGTCCGCACACGCCCTGCCTGGTACCCGAACCATACTTCTCGATGTACGACCCGGCGTCGATCCCCGAGCACCCCAGCTACTGCGAGACCTTCGAGAACAAACCCTACCGTCAGCATCTGGCGGAGCGCCTGTGGGGCCTGGGTGACTACGGCTGGGAGGGTTTTCAGCAGATCGCCGCCCGCTATTACGGTCACAGTACGTTGATCGATGGTTGTGTCGGCGTTGTCCTCGATCATCTCGAGGCTCGTGGTCTGGCCGATGATACGATCGTTGTCTACGTCGCCGACCACGGTGACTGCATGGGCGCCCACAAGCTGATCGAGAAGGGCGAATTCATGTACGACGAGATCTATCGCATCCCGCTCGTCATCTTCCACCCCGACTGTGAGAACCCCGGTACGGTGAATGACGACCTCGTCTATCTGCAGGAATTGATGTGCACCGTGCTCGATGCAGCCGGGGTTGATGTTCCCGACGATCTCGACGGCAACTCCTTTCTGGCGGCAGCCCTCGGCCGGGACACGGACTGGGATCGCGATGATGTCTACTGCGTCTTCGAGCGCCACTTCACCGTTGCCCAGCAGCGCATGGTACGGACCCGCACGCACCAACTGACGTTCAACTCCGCCGACCAGGGTGAGCTCTACGACCTGACGCGGGACCCCCACCAGCTGCACAACATGTACGGCGACCCTGCCTATGACGCGATCCGCCGCGATCTGGGGGCACGCATGCAAGCCCACATGGAGCGGCTGCGAGATCCCCTGCTGGGGCGGTTCCGCACGATCTGGAATGTCTACTGATGGAATTCACCTACACCCAAATCCAAGGAGAACCACATGGGCGCTGAAGCCAGAGCTCTCGAACTGGGCCTGAAATTTCCCGACAATGCCGCCAAGGCCTACCTGTGCATGGCGGCTCGCACCGGCAAGCTGATCATCACATCGGGCCATACGTCGACGCAGAAGGGCAAACTCGGCGTCGATGTCACCGTCGAGCAGGGGTACGCCGCGGCGAAGGAAGTGGCGGAAAACATCCTGAAGTCCGTGCACCAGGAAGTGGGCTCGCTGGATGGCCTGCGCGTCGTCAAGCTGCTGGGGTGCGTCAACTCGAGTCTCGACTTCATCGAGCAGCATCTCGTCATCAACGGTGCCTCGGATCTGCTGCACAAGATCTTCGAGGGGGATGACGGTTTCCACGCACGCTCCGCCATTGGCTTTGCCCAGCTGCCAACGGGTGTCGCCGTCGAAATCGAAGCGATCTTCGAGATCAAGGGCTGACGATCCAACGAACACGCCACAATAACGGGGCAACCACGAGCCGGTGGTTGCCCCGTTGCCATTTCTGCATATGACGAAGATCTTTGCGCACCGCGGCTGCACCCGCAACTGTCGCGAGAACACGCGCGATGCCTTTGCCACAGCGCTGGCCTGCGGTGTGGATGGCGTTGAATTTGATGTGCGTCTGAGTCGTGATCTTGTGACCATGGTGCTGCACGATGAACGTGTCGATCGCACCTCCACCGGCAGCGGCGCCGTCAGTGACCTGACCTGCCGGCAGCTGCGCAGGCTGGATGCCGGCTACCTGAGCCTCGATGAAGTTCTCGACCTGTTGGGGGATCGACTCGAACTCAATGTCCACCTGAAGCCTTCCGGTCCGGCCACGGAAACTCTCGTGACGCGCACTGTGCGGACACTCACCGATTGCGGGCGCCTCGCCACAGCCTACATCACGGCCGACACAGCCACATTGCTGCTGGCGCGCGCCGTGCAACCGCAGATCCGTGTCTGCTGTCTTGTCCCCCAACCGCGAAATACGGCGGCCGCCATCGATGCCGCTCTGGCCGTGGGCAGCTGCACCATGCAGGTGGGCCATCAGCAGATCGATGCAGCCTGCCGATCCACGCGATGTACCTGGGGATCGATGCCGACGATCCTGCCGAGATCCACCGCCTCCTGGCGTGTGGTGTCGATGGGCTGCTCCTCGACCACGCCGAGAGTTGGCTCGCTGCGGGCAGCCCGTAGGCGCAGGAGCCTGTACCCCTTGAGCCCGTATCCCTGCAGCCTGGCCCGTTGTCAGTCTCCGTGGCGCAGCCAGTCGATCAGCGACGTCACGAGTTGCCCCTCGGCGCCCACCAGAGGCACCTCCCCGTCATCGGCGCCCAACCCGGGGATCAATCCCAGCGCCGCATAACGACCGGCGCCGAAGTCACCGACAACGAGCACGGGTTCCCCCTCGTCCCCCGTGGCCAGCACGTGCCCCTGCGGACCGGGCTCCAGCGTGACGTGATCGTAGTAGCTGTGTGGATGCAATCCGGCGGCGATACCCGCCACCGCCGGGTGTCCGGGGACGACCTGCCATTGGGCGCCCTGGGGGAAGCCGGTACCACGGGCGCAGACTTCCGGCACGATGGGCAACGCGCCGCGCAACCCGGCCATGTCGTGTGTGACCAGCAGGCCACCGCCATCAGCGACCCACTGGCGCAGGCGCTGGCGGTCCTGGGCGTCGAAGACCCAGCGGTTGAGCGGCTGTGGAATCACCAGCACGTCGGTCTGCGCCAGCACCTGCTCCGTCAGCCGTGACACGAGGAAAGCGCTCACGCGGTTGTGCGCGGACAAGGCCAGGCGAATGGACCCGGCGCCGTGGGCTTCAGCGAAGACGGCGACGGCGGCACCCTCGGCCATGCGTGGTGGGGGCGCAAAGCGGTTCATGAGACTGTCGATCTGCGTCGCAGAGCGCACACGCACGAGCGGACCGCGGCGCGTGAAGTCGTGTTTCCTCCCCTTTTCGTCGCTGAACCGACCGTGCACGACGGGCCGGTAATCACCCGGCTCCCCTGCGGCAAAACCCAGCTGACGAGCCGCTTCGCCGGTGCGCAGATCCTGCAGTTCAGCCACGGTCCCACGGCCATCAACGGGCTCCATGGACAGCATCGCTCCTGCCTGTGGGACTGCCGCCCGTGATACCAGTTGCGCCTCCACCTGCACGGCCTGTCCGACGGCGTAAATCGGCGTGCCTGTGCCTGCGTCCCGCGTCGCATGGCCGGCAACGACAAGGCGAACGGAGGGGCCGCTGTGTGCCTCGTGTGTCGGCACTTTGGTCAGCCCCGCGCGCAGCATGGGTAACACCCGTGTGGCCAGGTCCGCGCTGTATTCGAACAACACGAAACCGTCGGCCCCGAGTCGCCGCGTCGCTTCGACCTCGGCAAGGATCTCCTCGACGGATGACATCTGCCACGCGCCGATCCCGGAATAGAGCGGGATGCGGCCGTCGATCCAGTCCACCTGTCGGCGCACCGTCGCCTCGAACTGCTGGACATTCGGGATGTAGTTCATGGGACAGACGAAGTCGAGATACCCCTCCTGCGCCCACAGCACCCAGTCCTGGCCGACCGTGTAGCGGGACTGGTCCCACTGGGAAAACACCGCCGCCGAGATCTGCACCTCGGCCCGGATGTCGCGACTGCGCACGGCAACGTCCCGCACCAGCGCCGTGATCTGTTCCTGGCGCCATTTCTGAAAGGGCTCCGTCAGTGGACCGGTGAGCACGTCACGCGGCCAGTCGGTGACGATGTGGCCCGTCTGTGCCTGGAACCTGATCCGGCACCCGTCGTCGTAGCAGCCCTCGCTGCCGGGATAGCGGATGTAGTCGAAATGGATGCCATCGACGTCGTAGTTGCGCACCACCTCCAGCATCGTCTCGGCTTCGAGTCGGCGGTTTTCGGGGTGGGATGGGCACAGCCAGGGCATCTCGTGGCCGTCGGCGTCGGCCTGCAGACGGCCCTCCCGACGCATGCGCTCGACGAACTCAGGGGGTGCCGTGTTCAGGTTGTAATTGACCTTCCATGCGTGCACCTCGATCCCGTGGCGATGCGCCGCTGCCAGCAGTTGCGCCATCTGGTCCCCCTCTGCTGCAACCCGGGGATGTGGGGGCAACCAGGCACTGGGATAACTCGCCTGACCCGCGTCGAGCATGTTCGGAATGATGGCGTTGAGGCCGGCCTCAGCGAGCACCTTCATGCTTCGATCCCAGCCCCAATCGGCGACGCCGAAGGAGTCATGAATCCATACGGCGCGCAGTTCACCCTCACGGCCCTTCTGGCTGCGAGCGTAGGCCACGGTGGCAGCATTCCGGGCGACGGCAGCGAAGTCGAGGGCCGCTCCCGGGTGCCCGGCGGCGGCGGCGACCCCGGCGTCAGCGAGGGCGGCGCGGAAGTCCGCGAGGGCGGTGTGTGTCTTCTTGTCAGTACCCGCCCCGGCGACGAGGGCCGCCTCACCGCCACCGACGGTCCGTGCCTGCAACAGCGCGCCCTCGACCATCGGTGCCCACATATCCGGCAGGAAATGCCCAAGAAGGGCCGCATAGAGCCGCGTCGCCGCCGCCGGATCCTGGCCCAGCAACACGTGCGTCATATGCACACCGGCGGGGCTCAGGAGCAGCGCCGCCTCACCCGTGTCCCTGCCGGCCGCATCGAGCCAGTTGGCGACAACACGCACCGAATCGGCCAGGGCCCGCGCCTGGTGAATGTTGTTCGACCGCTGCCGCATGACGTCGGGCGCCTCGGCAACGGCACCAGCCGTGCCCATCGCCGCGTAACGCCCGGTGTTGTTGGCTACGTACTCCCCCAGTTCGATGCCCAGGATCTGCGCTACAGCCGGCGCCGGTGTGTAGAACGTGAACAGCACACCACCGGTGGCGCGAAAGCGCCGCAGCCAGTCGGCAAAGCCAGCAACACTGGCCACATCATGGGCGATGAACAGCACCTTCACGGACGCCGGATCGCGGTGCAGGAGTGGACCGATGGCGGCCGCCTCATGAGCGATCTGCAGACGATCCAGCACATCCGTCACGGCCGTCATATAGGAGTCACCGAGGGTGACGAGGTCAGCCGCCCCTGACCGCGTCGGCAGGCTCAGGCTGCTGACGATGAGGCAGATACAGGCCAGACGTAACATGGGGTCCTCCGGTGACGAGTGCGCGAGTCTCTCGCATAACAAGCACAGATTCGTCGGCCCGCGCACGAGGTTTCGATCACTGCATCGACGGGATGGCGCCGTGCGACCGGCGGTGGATATCTGTGCACAGAGTCCGACATTGACGATACTTGCCGTCATGAATCGCACGATCGACCGGTATTTGCAGCGGCGCACGCAGAACGATCTGCGGACACTGCAGGGGCTGCCCCGCCCGCAGTTGCGCAGCGTCGTGGCGATTCCGGCGCTGGGTGAGTTTCCCGGGATCCTCGACACCCTCGGTGATCTGGCCCGCTGTCCGGGCAGCGACCAGACGGTCGTCATCGTCGTTGTCAACAATCGCCCCCCGGCACAGGCATCTGCTGACGACATCGACCGCAACCGGCAGACGCTGGCGGCCCTGCGGGAATGGGATCAACAGCGGCTCAATGTCACCTGGATTGACGCTTCGTCACCCGGGCATGAACTGCCGGCAAAGGAAGGTGTGGGTCTGGCCCGCAAGATCGGCCTGGACTGGGGGCTGCAGATTCTGGCCACGCAGGATCACCTGCAGGTACCGCTGGTCTGTCTCGATGGCGACACACGCGTGGACGAAGGTTATCTCGCCGCTGTGCACGACTTCTTTGCCAGCCCTTCCCGCTGGGCGGGAATCCTGCCGTACGCCCATCCCATCACGGGCGAGCACAGGCAGCAGGCCGCCATTCTTTGTTATGAATTCTTCCTGCGTTACCACGCACTGCAGCTGACGTGGGCCGCTTCGCCGTACGGGTATCACGCCATCGGTTCGGCCATGGCCTGCACACCCACTGCCTATGCGGCGATCTCCGGCATGAACCGGCGACAGGCAGGGGAGGACTTCTACTTCCTGCAGCAACTGGCCAAGACGGGTGTGGTCGAGACCATTCCGGGAACCATCGTGCGCCCTTCCGGTCGTGCCTCCCATCGTGTGCCCTTTGGCACCGGGCGCAGGGTGCAACGATTCCTCGCCGGCGGTGAGGACGAATATCGACTCTACCATCCGGACAGTTATGCCGTGATCCGCGACTGGCTTGCCGTCGCCGTTGCCCATGGCGGTCGTGACAGTGTCGCCTTGCTGTCAGCGGCGGGCGCCATTCATGGCCAACTGCGCGACTTTCTTGCCGTGCAGAACTTTGCCCAGGCCTGGGATCACATGCGCGATCAGGCCGCCTCCAACGAGGCGCTCACAGCCCAGTTCCATCGCTGGTTCGACGGCCTGCGCACGGTTCAGTGCATCCACCACCTGCGTGATACGGTCTGGCGCGACGCGCCGATGTTTGCTGCCATGGACGTGCTGTTACAGCGGCTACAACGCACCGCAACAGTGGAACTCAACAGCGAGCTGGTCGAGGATCTGCCCCGGCAGGTGCAGTTGCTCGAGCAACTGCGCGCGCTGTAACCGGCCTCAGGCCATCACATCGATCTGCGCGCCCAGACGCCGGTCCCGTGCCGACGGTCCATCTGCGGCTGCTGCCTGCAGATCGGCTGCCGAAACCAGGGCCCCCGTCGATTCGCGATTGTCGAGAGCCGTTACCTTTCGTGGACCGGCTGCCTCACGGGTGGTCCGGTCACCGGGTTGGCCCCGACGGGCCAGGGGTGACTCCCCTGGTCTCGGCGCAATGAAGTCGGCAAAGGCTGCCTGCGGTGTCTGTGTCACGTCCATCTGCTCATCTCCTTGATACCGATGCATGGAGACGTGGCAAGCCGTGTGCCAGCGGCGATGCAGCGGGACGGGGCCCGGCGGCAGCGCCGAAAGGCCGTGAAACCACCATCTGGATCGGCGATTTCACCGGAACCCCCACCAACCGGCAGGGGGCCCTGGCAACGCTGATGAAGCGTCCGCTCAGCCGGCTTCGGTCAGCACTTCCAGCAGGTTCTCGGCGATGATCGTGTGTCCCGTGTGATTCGGATGCACGGGTTCCGGGCAGAAGGTATCGGCATCACGATGGGCCAGTTGCTCCTGAAAGACGTCGTGTAGCGGGACCATGAGTGTGTCGTATTTGTCGCTCATGCGTGACACCACCTCGATGTACTGGGGCAGCATTTCCAGCACACTGCTGCGGAAGGTCTGGCCCGAGGTGTCCGTGGAGATGTAGAACGGCGAGATCAGGACCACGGGACAACCAAGTTCCGTCTTCGTCATATCGAGGATCTCATCATACAACTGTTCAAAACCCTCCGGATCGATCCCCCCCTCGGCGCCGCGTATGGCCGAATGCAGATCGTTGATACCGATCTTCACCGACAGACGATCGGGCTTGTGAAACAGCACGTCATCCCGCCAGCGCTCCCGCAGGTCCGACACTCTGTTGCCGCTGATCCCCTTGTTGAGCCAGCGCACGTTGCGCTCAGGCCAGCGCGATGTCACCAACTCGGTGAAGGTGCGCACGTAGCCGGCACCCAGGGGGGCATCGGCGCCACGACGCCCGCAGTCCGTAATACTGTCACCGATGAAGAGCATTGTTGTGTCATCTTCGAACCAGTCGCTCATTGAGTCTCCGTGCTGTGCGTGTAGTTGGTGACGACATCATACAGCACACGAGTGGCGAACAACAGTTCGTCCACCGACGTGCGCTCGTCGTGACCGTGGATGAGTTGCATTTCTTCCAATCCTGGTTGCTGCCGGTACGGCATGAACCCGTACACCTGTGTGCCCGGTCGACGCGGGACGATGTGTTTGGCGTCGGTTCCCCCCGTGGACAAGCTGGGAACGACAGGTGCTGCGGGATCGTGACGCTGCATCACAGAAACGATGACCTCGTAGAGCCCACCTTCGGCCCGTGCTTCCAGGGGCGGGCTGTACTGATCGATCTCGAAGTCCAGGTCATGGCCCACCACCTGACGCAATTCGGCCAGAAAGGACTCCTGCGTCGCCCCCGGCGCCAGACGACCGTCGATCCAGGCGACGGCCTCGCCGGGAATGACGTTGATCTTGCTCCCTGCCTGCAACAGGGTCACCGATGCCGTATTGCGCAGCAGCGAACGCCACTGGGCCCGAGTATCGGCATCGATGGGCAGGCGCCCCAGGGCAGCATCGCTCTGCTCGGGCACAAGCACGGCGCGCAGATCCGCCGCCAGAGACTCGGGCTGACCGGCGGCGACACCGTCGAGAAAGGCCCGCATCGTCGCCGATGGATGCAGCGGCAGGTGGGCAGATTGCAGGGGTGCCAGCGCCGCACACAGACGCAGGATGGCACTGTCGTCATGGGGTACGGAGCCGTGACCGGGACGGCCACGGGCGATCGCTTTCATCCGGCAGATCCCCTTCTGCCCCACCTGGCAGGTGGTGAAGCGGGCGGCGCCGATGACGACATCATGACCACCACCCTCGGTGAGGATCACCGGTGCCTCGATCTGCTCCGGGTGATGGTCGAGAAGCCAGCCGGGGCCGTGCTCCCCCTTGCCCGCTTCCTCATCGGCCGTGGCGGCAAAGATCACATCCCGATCGGGTCGGGCGCCGGTGCGCTGCAGCAACAGCATGACCATCAACTCGGCGGCGACCATGTTCTTCATGTCCAGTGCTCCCCGCCCCCAGATGCAGCCATCGGCCAGGTCTCCGGAGAACGGCGGATGGGTCCAGTGGCCAGCGTCGGCAGCGACAACATCGGTGTGTCCCAGCAACAGCAGAGGCTCCTGGCCGCCGCCGCCGAGCCGTGTGGTGACGTTGCCGCGCCCCGGCGCCGATTCGGTCTGTATCGCTCGGTACCCCTCACGCTGGAGAATACGGGCGATGTAGTCCGCCGCCAGGGCCTCGTTGCCGGGGGGATTGGTCGTGTCGATGCGGATCAGGTCCTGCAGGTATCCGGCGACCTCGTCGCGCACCTGGCTCCAGTCGATGTTGTTGTTCATGGCGAGAAAACAAGGCGAAAGCGTGTTACATTGAAAGTATGAGACGATTCATCCCGCTTTTTGCCCTGCTGACAGCCCTCGCCTGCAACGGGTCCGATCCGGCCAACGGCAGCCGCGATCCGGATCCCCCGTCGTTGCCACCGGGAGAAGTGCCGACGTGGTCCTATCACATCGTCAACGTCTTCCCCCACGACACGGCGGCCTATACGCAGGGCCTGATCTACGTCGACGGTCATTTCCTCGAAGGCACGGGAGGTGGGGTGAAACTGCAGTCCCGCAATACGCTGTCGTCCCTGCGTCGCGTCGCCATAGAGACGGGGGAGGTGCTGCAGCAGGTCTCTCTCGACAGTCGCTTCTTTGGCGAAGGCATCACCCTTCTCGGTACGCGGATCTACCAACTCACCTGGCGCGAGCGCGTCGGTTTCATCTACCGCGCCGACACTTTCGACAGCCTCGGCAGCTTCTCCTATGCCTCCGAGGGTTGGGGCCTGACCCACGATGGCGCGCGGTTCATCATGAGTGATGGCAGCGCCTGGCTGTCATTCCGCGATCCGGAGACGTTTGCCGAGAGCGGCCGGCTACAGGTCCGACACAAGGACCAGGCCATCAGCCGTCTCAATGAACTGGAGTGGGTCGAAGGAGAAGTCTGGGCCAACATCTACCAGACCGACATCATTGCCCGCATCGATCCGACGGACGGGCGGGTGGTCGGTTGGATCGACCTGCGCGGGCTGCTGACGTCGGGAGAGCGACAGTTGACGGATGTGCTCAACGGCATCGCCTATGATGCGGCGACGAAGCGCCTCTTCGTCACGGGCAAACTCTGGCCCTGGGTGTTCCAGATCGAACTGCTGGGCCGTCCGTAGCCAAGGACGTAGCTAGGGCACCGGGGTCTGACTATCTTCGTGCCTTCGGCCCGGTGATGGCCTGTCGCTGGTCCTTCGTAGTGTGTTTCTGTGTGCCCGGTGCTCACCGCTTATTCGGAGGTCCCTGCTGTGAATCGATTGTCTGCGACGCTGACTGGCGCCGTGTTATTTGCGGTGCTGACCGGCGCTCTTGTCCCGACGGGCGCGGCGGCCGAGACCGTTCGCGGTGTCGTTACCGACCTCGACCAGACACCTCTGGCAGGGGTCAACATCTCCCTCCTCGGCACTGACGTCGGCGCCATTACCGGCAGCGACGGTGCGTTCCACATCGTCGGCGCTGCCCGGGGCAAGGCGCAACTCCAGGCATCCCTGCTTGGATATCTGACAACGCGCAGTGAAAGTTTCGACATCGATGCCAACACCACCGTCGTCGACATCATGCTGCGCGAGCAACCCATCGAGATGGATCCCACCATCATCTCCGCCAGCGCGATCGGTGAGCAAGTCCGTCGCGCCCCCAATCGCGTCAACATAATAGGCAGCGCCGAGATCGCACAGACGGCGGCGCGGAACATCCAGGAAGTGCTGCAGAACGTGGAAGGCCTCTACGTCACCCGCGGCGAGGGCCTGCTGGTGACGTTCCCGCAGATCATCATACGCGGCATGAGCACAGGATATCTTGGCCGCAGCACCGCTGCCCTGACAATGCTCAACGGTCACTCCATCAACGGCAGCCTCGGGTCCTGGGCCAACATTGGTGACCTCGACGCCATTCCTCTCGCTCTGGTGCAGAAGACGGAGGTGATCAAGGGACCCTACGCCTCGATCTATGGCTCCGGCGCTACCGGTGGCGTCATCAACGTGCTTACGCAGAAGCACTTCGATCGCCCCGTTGGCGGCAGTGTGCAGTTCAAGGGTGGCCCCTATGGGTACCGTTCGGTGGCGCCCGTTGTTTTCGGTCAGCGGGAGCGCATGTCCTATGCAGCCTGGGGTGAGTTCCTGCACGGCGGCGAGCGCGAGACCCGGCGGCGTTCGACCTGGGACGACAACGCCTTCGGTTACATGGCCAAAGGCCGCGCCGATCATTCCAAGTATGGCTTCCTGCTTGGTTACGACCTGTCGTCGCATGATCGGATCGACGTGCTCGGCAATCACCTCGAGAAGGTCAACAACTACAACGGTCGACCCATCTCGCTGGAACGGATCAATGGCAACCTGCTGCACGTGACCTTCACCCGGCAACTCGAGGGTGGTCGCAGGCTCGCCGTTCTCGGCGACTACCTGCGCACCGAGTACTTCGGCCCCGTCGATGCCACCCCGGCACATCCCGATTCTGCCGACAGCATGACGAAGCTGCAGCAATGGCCGAATCGTGAACTGGGTTTGAAGGTCGTGCTCAGCGGCCGTGCCTTCGACAGCCACACGTATTCCTTCGGTGTTGAGTGGCGACGCAACGTCAACGAGCGCACCACGTGGCTCGGCAACCGCGACGTACTCGAGTTTGACGTCAACGGCACACAGGATATCTATTCGGCATTTGTCGAAGACAAGATTCGTCTTGGCAGCTTCGAGGTAACACCGGGGGTGCGTCTGGAGCAGTGGCAGGACAACGCCCTATACTCCCGCCAGGAAAACCTCGATGACGATGCCTACGGCCAGATCCACGTTGGCTACGATGCGGGTCACGACACCCGCGAGGCAATCAACCCCAAAATCGGTCTCTCCTGGTTCGTCAACGATGCCCTGAAGCTGCGCGCCTCGGCTGGCAGCACGTTCCGTGCGCCCCGTATTACCGAGACCTACAGCCCCAATTACCAGACGCTGCCCTTCCTGCTGTACCGGTCAAATCTTGACTTGCAGGAAGAACGTGTCCTGTCGTACGAAGCAGGCTTCGACTATCAGGCGGAGGGAGGCGATCTGACCGTCTCCCTCACAGGTTTCCTGGTGCAGGCCAACGATCGTATTGAGTTCACCTTTCTTGGTGGCTTCACGGCGGCCGATCCCTTCGTGATTGAGCACAAGAATTTTGACCAGCAGATCCCCGGGTTGGAGGGTGAGATCACGTTCCAGGCGCACGAGCACATCGGCCTGGGAGCCAACTTCAGCTTCGTCAGTCCCGAATACACCTCCGGGGCATTCGATGGCAATACTCCCCCGGGAGTGCCGGATCATACGGTCAACGCACACGTCGACTGGCAGGTGACAACACAGCTGAACACTCGCCTGTCGCTACAGCGCATCGGCACCATCTGGGACGACAACTCCAACACCGTGACTCGCGATGATGCGGGTCGTGTTGTTTCGACAGCGGAGTTGGATCCCTTTCAGTTGGCGAATCTCAAGGTGCGCTACGACATCAGTGTTGCCGGCGCCGAGTCGGTGTACATCGATGCGGAGCTGACCAACCTGCTGGACGAGGACTACGACGTCTACGCCAACGGGGTGTGGGACTATCAGCCTCTTGGCCGGGCCCTGCACGTAGCCCTGGGCTACCGTTTCTGACGATTCTCAGCCTGCGGCGCCGGTGGCAGTACGTCTCCGGCGCCGTGAACGTGCGCATGATCGGGCGGGTGGTCACCCTCGCGTTGTTGTCTGCCAGGCTGCCGTCGCCGACCTGCGCCGACGAGGTCGTCCTGCGTGCCGGCACTCTGACGGAGATGGAGCCCCTGTCGCCGATGGCGACGTCGGGCTTCTGGTATGGCTCGGCCTGGACGGGTCTCGTGCACCAGCCGCTGCTCACCATCGATCACGACGGCCACCTGGCGCCGTGCCTGGCACGACGCTAAGCAGTAAGCCCCGACAATCGCGCCATTACCTTTCACCTGACGCCCGGGGCGCGCTGGCACGACGGCGTCGCCCTCACCGCCGTCGATGTGGCCTTCACGCTGGATTACATCCGCGAACATCAACTCATCGGTCAGATCTGGCGACTCTACGACGGCAGCGATGTTGTCGATGACTCCACCGTTGTTGTGCACTTCCGCGAACCGGTTGCCTACTACCAGTCGCTGAATTTCGCCGTCCCGCCCGTGCTGCCACGCCATATCTGGCACGGTGTTGATGAACCGAGACGGTTTGTCGGCGCTGCGGCCCTCGTCGGTTCCGGTATGTTCGCTTTCGACGCCTGGGATACAGACGCCAGGGTCGCCTACCTGCGCCGCAGCGCAGGTCCGGGCCTGCCCGAGCCACCCATCGACCGGGTCGAGATTCATTTCTTCTCCAGTCCCGGGGCTCTTGTTCTGGCCCTGCGCCGGGGTGACATCGACGTCATCATGGGTGCCGAACGCCATGTCTCCCCCGCCTTTCTCAACACCCTCATCGATGCACCGGGCGTAAGCACCCTCGAGATCCCCGCCGCTGCTGTGCCGCTGACACTCGTCTTCAACGGCGCCAGGGCTCCCACGGGCGAACGCGCTTTTCGTCAGGCGATCGCCCTGGCCCTCGATGGTCAGACCCTGGTGCAGACGGTGCTGCGCGGTCGTGGACAGACGGCGGAGCGAGGCTTCGTGCCCCCCGGAAGCTGGACCTACGCGGGTCCCTTCCCGCCACTGGCACCGGACAGCAGGCGGGCGGCAGCCCTGTTGGATTCTCTCGGGTATGTCGACCGGGATGGGGATGGTCTGCGCGAGAGTCCCACAGGGACCGCTTTCTCCCTGCCCCTGATTCCGCAGTCCTGGCAGTCTTCCGGGGATGCTCTGCGCGCCACCGAGGTCCTGGTCCATCAGTTGCGACAGGTGGGGCTGGCGGCGACCGTGGACAAACACGTCGTGGATCGTGAATACGAATTGCTCTGGGATGAGCGCGACTATGTGGCGTATGTGGGGCACACAACACCGACTGCAACGCGCGACGGCGGCCATGTCTATTTCGCCGATTACAAGGACTTCTCCTACGGCACCTTCGCCGACTCGTCGTACCATGCGTTGCTGGACCGCATCACGGAAGCCCCCAACGAGACCGCCTATCTGGCCGCTGTTGCTGAGGCGCAGAAGTGGAATGCACGCCAGTTGCCCGGTATCGCGCTGGCCTGGGGCACGCAGGTCTATGCCTGGCGGTCGGATCGTTTCGCTGATTGGTCGCCCGTCGCCGGCGAAGGCCTGCCGAGTTACGCCTCGTGGTCAACGGTGCGACCGGTTGCACAGACTACAATAGACAACAACCCGGGTGCGTCTCCCAGCGGCGAACGCAGCAGCCCTGCTTGGTGGCTCGCCACAGGTCTGGCCATCGTCATGATCTGGCGTCTGTGGCGCCGGCGAGCGAACTGAGGCATTTCGTGAGGCGCCACCTGTTGTGGAAGTCCCTGCGCTACGCCGGCAGTTTCGCGCTGCTCCTGCTGCTCAACTTTCTGCTACCCCGCTGTATGCCCGGGGACCCCCTCGTGCATCTGCTCGGCATCGAGGACTTTGTGCGGTTCCCCGAGATGGTCGCCGAGGTCCGCGCCCGCTACGGCCTGGATCAATCCCAGGCGATGCAGTTTGCCCTCTATGTGCGCAACCTCATCGCCGGAGACCTCGGGTACTCCTTCCACTTTGGTGTCCCCGTCGCCGACCTGGTCACCCGGCGCCTTGCATGGACGCTGGTGCTCGTCGTACCGGCCCTCGGTATCGGTGGCCTGCTGGCCGGGGCCCTCGGCGCTGTCGCCGGCTGGCACAGTGGTGCGCCGGCGGAGCGCTGGCTGACCTTTGGCGTGTTGTCCCTGCACTCCGTGCCGCAGTATGGTCTGGCCATGCTCGCCCTGTTCGTTGTTGCCTTCCATCTGGATGCCGCCCCTCTGAGCGGCCTGTCAACGGAACGCGGCCTGATCGACGTTCTGCGGCACGCCCTGCTCCCGATTCTCGTTCTCGGCCTCTCCAGCGCCGCGCATCTGTACCTCATCATGCGCAATTCCGTCGCCGATCTGCGCCCGCGTCCTTTCGTTACCGCCGCGCGTGGTCGGGGTCTGTCATCGTCCGCGTTGTTGTGGCGTCATGTGTTGCCCAACGCCCTGTTGCCCTTCCTCGCCCTTTTTGCGCTCGGCCTCGGGTTTTCCGTCGGTGGTGCCTTGATGGTGGAGGTCGTGTTTTCGTGGCCAGGAATGGGGACGCTGATCCTGTCTGCCGTGGACAACCGCGACTATCCGCTGCTGCAGGGCTGCTTCCTGCTGATCACGATCTGTGTTCTGGCGGCCAACTGGCTCAACGATATTCTTGCCGGCATCATCGATCCACGCCTGCGACGGCTGACACCGTGAGACCGGACCGTCGGGTGGGCCTGATTGGCGTCCTCGTCCTGCTTGGGGCGGGGCTCACCGCGCCCTGGCTGGCTCCCTTCGATCCGTGGGCGCCCACGACAGCAGCCCAGTTGCAGCCGGGTTGGCCCCATGTGCTCGGGACCAACGATCTGGGTCAGGATCTGCTCAGCGAGATGCTGTATGGCCTGCGACTGTCGCTGCTGGTGGGTCTGGCGGCAGCGGGATTGTCCACCGCTGTGGGTGCCGTCGTCGGTATGGTTGCCGGCACCCGTGGCGGCTGGGTTGATGAGGCGCTGATGATCGTCACCGATACCGTCCTGCTGGTGCCGGGATTGCCCCTGCTGATCGTACTGGTCGCCTACCTGGGCGCCGGCTTCTGGAACCTGATCCTCGTCATCGGTCTGATCTGGTGGACCCCGACGGCCCGCGCCGTTCGCGCTGCCGCCCTGCAGATACGCCGCATGCCCTACATCGAGGCGGCCCGCGCCATCGGCGCCAGCCAGACACGTATCGTTCGGCGCCATGTCCTGCCCAATACGGTGCCCGTGCTGGCCGCCCGTTTCGTCATCGCCGTGCCCGAAGCGGTACTCACCGAGGCGGGGTTGAGTTTTCTGGGACTGGGAGATCCACGCTACAAGAGTCTGGGATTGACACTGCACCAGGCCTTTGCCGGTGGCGCACTGCTGAATGGCTCGTGGTGGTGGTACACCTTCCCCGTTGCCGCCATCACCTTGCTCGTGTGCAGCGTCGCGTTGCTGGGTCTGGACGAAGGATCAGGCAGAAGTCGGTGATGAAGGTTCCCTCACCACATACACGTGGAACTGGCAGCGAGCCTATCTTTGGCCGGATCACATCCCGAGCAACTCGTCTCTGCGGGTGATCGTGGCCCAGTTCTGCCGCTCGCGCCGCCGGCGAGCCAGATAGCGCAGCAGAATACCTGGGCGCGGCCGGCAACCGAGGTGGGCCGCCAGCCAGGCGCGCGGCGGCAGCAGCACCTGACGCAGGTAGGCCGCCTTGCGCAGGATCGAGTCGCCGCCCAGCAGGTAGTACCGCGCCGCGTCGAAGGGGCGAATCCACGAGGCCAGAGCAAAGACTTCGTCGCGCCGCCACAGTTGGGCGAATGTCGCCCGCTGCAGGGCGGTCGGGCACAACAAGTCGAGTCCGGGATGCAGCTGGCACTCGGGCGTCAGCAGACGAAGAATCCACTGCAGTGTCTGGTGGAATGACACGTCCAGTCGGCGCGCGCGGGCGATGCGAGCCAGTTCCGTCCAGTCGATCTGTTGATGCCAGAGGGTATAGAACTCAGCCACGTCGTAGTACCAGAGGATACGACCGAAGGCATGAAGATTCAGATGCGACACCAGGTAGAGGAACAGTTCCTCCAGGCCGATTCCCGGTCGGGACGAACCATCCGAAGCCACCCAGCAGGCGACGCGGTCCCACAGGGGCTCATCGGGCGGCGGCGGACCGTAGTTGTGCAGGCGGAAGTGGATCTCCACCTCGGCACCGGCGGCGTCGAGGAAACGCAGTTGCTCAAATGTGTGACAGTAGCGCATGGTCTGCGCCGGCGTCAGCCCCTGCGGCACGGGTGTCTGCAGGTGGAAGCCCGCCGCCGCCAATGCCTTTGTCACTACGGGCAGGTCCACTTCGTGCACAACGAAGTCCAGGTCCCCCGCAGCGCGCACAACCCCGGGCGGATAGAGCCGTTGCAGCGTCGGGCCCTTGACCAGGACGTGCTCTACTGCGGCCTCGTCGAAGGCTTGCGTACAGCGCCTCAGGGCGGTGTCCAGTTTTTCCTGCATCCGGCGCGCGACACTGCGGCTCTCGGTCATGTGCGCCTGCGCCGACTCTGGCACGGCAGCCAGACGGCCGCACGCCTGCAGGTGATAGTGGAGCAGATCGAGCAGACGATGATATCGCCCTTTGTTGATGACGCGGTCCCAGGACAACCCGGCGTCGACGGTCTCGTGCAGCAGTCGCCGACGCACCGGATCCTGTTCGGCCCGACAGACCAACCACAGCAGGCGGTCTTCCGGCGACAACCGGTTGGCGGCCTCGACGATCACTGCCTCGTTCTCTGCTGAAAGCATCTGCTCAATGTCTCCACGGCTCGCCACCTCGTCGCTTATCCTCATTGCCAGCCAGGCGGTCTATAACGGCGGCATGGCAGTCGAAGTAATCCTCATGGGACGCTGGTTCGGGTCATTCGAGCTGGCCAGCTATTTCTATGCTCTCAGTTTCGCCAGCTGGTTTGAGGTCGGCGTCCACTGGGGCAGTCAGTACATGGTAAACCGCGAAGCCGCCGCGCGCTTCGACGAGCTCAATATGCGACTGCCCGGCTTGTTTGCCGCATCCTTGCTGACGATCCTGTTTGTGGTGCTTCTCGTCGCCGGTATCCGCGGGCCGGCGCTGGCCATCATCGCCGGCTGCGCCCTCACACGCGCGGCGTCGACCCTGCTGGGTGCCATCAGCATCGGCCGGGGTCATATCACCCCACCCGCCGTCGCCCGGATCCTGTCGTCGCTGACCGGTCTCGGGGGATTGCTCCTGCTGGTGCGACCGGAGCCGACCCTGGCAAGGCTCGCTGTCGTCATTGCCGCCGCTACCATCGCCTATGTAGCCCCTCTGGTAATCTGCAGCCACCGCCTTGGCGTTCACCTGATCACAGGGCCACGGCTGTGGCCCGCCATCTGGCGCCAGCTGGCGGGCCGCCTCTGGCCCTTTCTGCTGCTGTTCTTCTGCGGCCAGTTGCTTTACCGTGTTGACATTTCGGTGCTGGAGTGGATGGGAGGCAGTGCGTCACTCGTTGCGCACTACGGCCTTGCCTTCAAGTGGATCGAAGGTCTCTTCTTCCTGCCCTATGTCGTCGCCTCAGCGGCCATTCCGGTCCTGGTACGGACGTCGAGAGATCAGAGTCTGGCAGCGGCCCATCGTACGTTGCTGCGCATCGCAGCGGCGCTGTTGGCCGGGGCTTTCACCGTCACCCTGGGACTGCTGTTTGTCGGTGAGCCTCTGCTGTTGTGGCTGATGGGGAGCAACTTCGCAGGTTCCGTGCCCCTCTATCGCTTGTTTGCCTGGTTACTCCCCATCCACAGCCTCGGCGTGTTCTTTGCCGCCGCCCTCGTCGCCAACGGCCTCGAGCGGCGTCTGCTCGTGATCACAGCCATGGCCGCTGTTCTGGGTCTCGCCATCAAGGTACCGGGCTTTCTCCTGCAGGGGGTGGATCTGTTCAGCATCGGTGTCTTCGCCGGTCTCATCCTGCACACCATTGGCTGTGCCGTGGTTCTGTGGCGCCACGCGCCTGCCGGCGATCCGGCGTGATCCCGCGTTCCGCCAGGTTCGCCCTGCTGGTTCCTTGTGCCCTGGCCGCGGTGGCACACCTGGCAGCCTGGTCGGCCTGGGGACGGGGGGCGCTGTGGGGACTACATCAGGCCGCCTTCCTGCCATACTGGGTGCCAGTGACACTGCTGGGCATTCTGGCGGTGGCCTTGTTGCCAGCCGTGGCAGATGCTGCGATGACCACGTTGCGAGCCCTGGCGCTGCCGATGCGGCGCCTGCACCGGCTGGCCCTGCCGGCCTCGATCTGCGCCGTCGCCCTGGGACTGTTCCTGACCTTCCCCGTAGAACACGGATTGCTCGGCGACGCCGACGCGCGCCTGGCAGAGGTCAGCGCCGACACGCTCCCCGGCGTGTGGTTCCGTCTGCACGCCAACGACACGGCCGTGCGGCACCTGTTGCATCACAGCCTGGGTGTGGCCCTTGGGTGGACGCCCTGGCAGAGCTATGCAGCGATCTCCTCAGCGTGGGGTCTGGTGTTGCTGGCGTCGGGGTGGCACCTGTGTGGCCTGCTGACCCAGCGGGGGGAGACGTCACGCCTGTTGCTGTTCGCCCCGCTGGCAACATCGGGCTACATGCTGTTCTTCTTCGGGTATGTCGAGGTTTACGGTTCCGTCGCCGCTCTCGGCATTCTGTTGCTGGTCGCCACGGTGCGCTATGCCCGACGGCAGACGGGGTTGTGGCAGCCAGCCCTCGTGTGGTTCGTACTCAGTGGCCACCATGCCCTCGGCAGCCTTGCCGGGGCGAGCCTCGTGCTGGCCATCCTGCGGCGCCATGGTCTCGATCGCCGCCTTCCCGGCATCCTCTCCCGCAACCTCTCCTGGATCGTAGCCATCGGCAGTGGCCTGGCGGCATGGTTGTTCTTTCTGTGGGTCCGCCCGACATCGGCGATTCCCCTGCTGACGCCCTACGAGCACATTCCCTATACCCTGCTGGACCCGCTGCATCTGGCGGACGTAGCCAACTTCGCCCTGCTTGCGGCTCTGCCAGCGGTCATCGCCCTGGCTGCGACCTGGTTGTGCCCGACGCCGACGAAGCCAGCGCCGGATGCCTGCCTTGAACTGGTCGCCGCCGCCGCCGGCAGCACGGCGATACTCATGTTCATCGTCAATCCCTCTCTGGGGCGGCTCGACTGGGATCTGATGGCCATGCACGCCCCCCTGTGGATCCTGGCCGGCGCCGTCGCGCTGGAACGAGTCCTCTGGCAGCACCCTGCAGGCCTGCGTTATGCGACGTGGGCACTGCTGGTAACCAGCCTGTTCCACACCCTGCCGTGGATCGCCCTGCAACGAACTCCCGCGCGCCTTGTGCGCGCCGTCGAGGCGATGGTCAGCAGCGATCCACACCAGGCCGGCTCCCGGGGACTCAAGCTCGGTGTGCGCTTCGAGAACCTTGGTTTCGTCGACGCCGCCGAACGTCAGTATGAACTGGCCATCGAGCGGGATCCGGGATCATCTCTGGCCTGCTACAACCTCGGTCGCATTTACGATCAACGAGGAGATCTGCATCGGGCTGGCGCCTACTATGAACGTGCCACGCGGCTGGACTCGACTTTGCCCAGAGCATGGAACAACCTCGGCGCCCTGTAGCTGCGGCAACAGCGGCAGGCAGAGGCCGTCGAGGCCCTGCAGCACGCCGTTCGCCTGCAGCCCGACTTTGCCGGCGCGTGGAACAATCTCGGCACCTCGTACTTTGATCTGGGCCGTTCCGCGGATGCCGCCGCCGCCTTCACGCGCGCCATCGAGTCCGGTGCGAAAATCGATCATCTGCAGTTCAACCTGGGTGTGTCCTATGCCCGTCTCGGCGACTGCACCGCTGCCGCCAGTGCCCTCGAACGCTTCGTGCAGCACCTGCCCGACTCTGCTGAGGGCCACCTGCAACTCGGCGACGCCTACGCCCGTTGTGGACATCGTCAGCACGCGCGTCGTGCCTTGCGTCGGTATCTGCAGCTGGCCGAGACAGATGCGCCGCCTCGCAAACGGGTGCTGCAGTACCTGCAGCAGACCGAAGGCATCACACCATGACGGTGACCGTGGCACCGACCCCGTGGACGGATCCCGAAACGTGGCGCGCCGTGTTTGGTACGCAGCTCCGGGACTGTCGTGTCGAGCCCCTGACCGGCGGCAACAGCCCCAGCGAGATTGGCCGGATTCACCTGGCTGGGACGGGGCTGCCGGCGTCCGTCATTGTCAAGGAGAGTCGGCTTCCATGGTCGATGACGGACTCCGAGGGTTTCCGCCGCGAAGGCTTCGCCTATCGACACCTGCTGATCGGGGCCGCCGACGTCGCCCCGCGCTTGCTGCACATCGATGAAGACAAGCAGATGGTCCGACTCGTTCTTGAAGATCTGGCACCGGCCTTCGAGTTCCGGCCTCGACGGCACACATGGACTCCCGGCGAGATCGCCACCGTCGCCGAAATTTTTGCCCGGCTCCATGGTGGCACACAATCGGCATCGCAGATCGGCAGTGAATTGCTGATGCCGGCACCAGACCGGCGCTGGCCGCCGGCACGGATTCATGAAGCGGCCGTGACCCTGGACCGATGGGCCCGGGACAGCGGCCGGGCCTGGGGCCTGGCGGCCGCCGTGGAGGCAACGATGCGACGTTTCCCCGCCGCTTCGCTCGCGGCGAGTCCATCCTGCCTTGTCCACTCGGACTTCAACACCGGCAACATCGCGTTGTCGAGGTCCCCGGCCACAGGGGGCCGCCTCCTTGACTGGCACATCGCCGCCGCCGGGGGGCCCGGATTCGATCTGGGCAACCTGTTCTTCCAGCCCTGGAACAATCATCGCAACATCGACCCCGTCTACCTGCTTGATGCCTATGACGCCGCCAGGCGGCACCACGGGCTGCAGCCCTGGCACGATGGCGATCGCGCCCATGCCTTCACCTGCGCCCGTTGCTGGTGCGCCCTCAGCTACCTGCCGCCCATCACCACCCAGACCGACTCCGGTCTCTCCGGTTGGTGGCTGCACACCGCCGAAGCTGTCGAGGCAACACTCACTGCCGCAGGAGCCCACCAATGAAAGACGCCGGCCGCCAGGCAGCGGCAACACTGCTGCAGCGCTATCGCGCCGACGCCGACCACCTGGAGGATTTCTGGGGTCGACGACAGGGTCTGCCCCTGCGCCGGGCGTTCTGTGTTCTTGGCCGGCCCTTCGAGATGCACGCAGATCACCCCTGTTTTCTCGAGGCGTTGCGGCTGGCACTGCCCGCCTACTCGCAGGCCCCCTCCCAGGCGGTGCCGCCCATCATCATCCACGCCGCGGTGGCGACAGCAGCGCCGGATCGCGGTCCGCTGCCGGCGGACCTGCACATGACTTTCGCCGGACGAGACTCCTGGGCCAGTATCGACGCCGGCGGCTTTGGCCATGCCAGCCTCGACCTTGATCGTCTCGAGGGCCATATCGTCGTGCACCCGCTGCTGGCGGAGCGTGCCGACATGGTGCGCGCGCGACTCCTCGACACGGTCCTGTTGAATCTTCTCATCGCCGCCGGCTTCGGCATGCTTCATGCCTCCTGTCTGCTGCAGGACGATACGGCTCTGCTCGTGCTCGGCGACCATGGCACTGGCAAGACCACCACGTCTTTGCACGCGATCGAATCGGGTGGCTTCGACCTGATGACGGACAGCATGGTCTTTGTCGACGCCGACCCAGCGGGCCGGCCGCGGTTGCACGGCTTCCCTGTGGGCCGCATGAAGCTGCGTCAGGATGTGGCGGAGGCTTTCCTTGAGCGGGTTGCTTCAGCGCCGCCTTTGGCTCCGGAACCGGTTCGACAGGAGACCAAACACGTCCTCGATCTGCGCGCCTGGGCTCCGGAGCGGGTCCGGGCAGAGGCCGTGACCCCCGCCCGTACATGCTTGTGCCTGTTGCGGCGCAGCGGCGATCCGGTGACGACCGTGCGGCCCGCTACGGGTGAGGAAGTGGCAGCGGCCGTTGTCGCCAGCAGCCTGTTCTACGACACCGACGCCGCCTGGACGCGGAACCTGGGGCAGCTGGCCCGACTGCTGCGCGATGCCTCGTGTGTACATCTGCAGGCGGGCACCGACAGCGCCGGCCTCGTTCAGACTATGCTGAATCTGGCCGGGTGACAGCCGCTTGCCGGATCTGGACGTTGAATCCATGTTAGGTGAGAAGCTGCCCTGCGCCAGAGATGGCACCCCCCTCGGAGAAGTGCCTGCATGGAAAGCATCATCATCGTTGTCGTATCGGCCATCGGCTATCTCGTCGCCTACAACACCTATGGCCGTTACCTGAGCCAGAAGGTCTTTGGCCTGGACGCAGCCAATCTGACGCCGTCACGTGAACTGTCGGACGGCGTGGACTACGTGCCGACGAAGAAACAGGTCATCTTCGGCCACCACTTCACCTCGATTGCCGGCACGGGCCCCATCGTCGGCCCCGCCATCGGCATCATCTGGGGTTGGGTTCCGGCGCTGTTATGGATCTTTCTCGGCTCGGTGTTCATGGGAGCTGTACACGATCTGGGGGCGCTGGTCATCTCCCTGCGCCACAAGGGGCACACGATGGCGGAGATCACCGGCATGGTGATGAACCGCCATCTGAAGATCATGTTCTTCATCATCGTCTTCCTTGCCCTGCTCATCGTCATCGCCATTTTCGGCCTCGTCATCGCCGTCATCTTCAACATGTATCCCGCTGCCGTGCTGCCCGTATGGGTGCAGATCCCCATCGCCATCGCCATGGGCCGCGCCATCCGCGGGGGTAGCGCCAATCTTACCCGGATCACCGCCCTTGCTGTGGCGGCCATGTATGGCGGCATCGTCGCCGGGTACTACCTGCCGCTGCCGATGCCGGAGATCTTCGGACTGCCAGCGACAGGTGTCTGGACGATCCTGCTGCTCATCTATGCCTACGTCGCCTCCACCCTGTCGGTGACGACGCTGCTGCAGCCGCGCGACTATATCAACGCCTGGCAACTGATGGTCGCCATGGCCCTGCTCGTTCTCGGAGTTTTTGTCACCGCTCCTACCATGGTGGCCCCTGCTTTCAATCTGTCGCCGGAGGGGGCACCGCCGTGGATGCCCTTCCTCTTCATCACCATCGCCTGTGGTGCCATCAGCGGCTTCCACTGCCTGGTGTCCAGCGGCACAACTTCGAAACAGATTGAGACCGAACCTGACGCCCGTTTCGTCGGCTACGGGTCGATGCTGACGGAAGGTTTCCTGGCGACCATCGTGTTGATCGCTTGCGGCGGCGGCCTGGCCATGGCCTACACTGCTGCCGACGGTCAGATCCTGACCGGGTCCGCCGCTTTTGCCACGCACTACGGTTCGTGGATGGCCTCCAGCGGTCTCGCCTCCAAGGTGGCTGCCTTTGTTGTCGGTGCCGCCAACATGATCGCCGCCCTCGGCGTCCCGAAGGAATTTGCCGTCGTGCTCATGGGCGTGTTTGTCGCGTCCTTTGCCGGCACCACCCTCGACACCTCAACACGCCTGCAGCGCTACGTCATCAGCGAACTGGCCGTCGATCTCAGGATCGAGGCGCTGACGAAGCGGCATCCGGCAACCTTGCTGGCAGTGGTAACGGCATTGGCCCTGGCCTTCTACAATGGCGCCGGCGGCAAGGGGGCCCTGTTGCTGTGGCCCCTCTTCGGCAGCATGAATCAGCTGCTTGCCGGCCTGGCGCTCATCGTCGTCAGCTACTGGCTCAAGCAACAGGGGCGCAACTACTTCGTCACGCTGCTGCCATCCCTGATCATCCTCACCTTCACCTCGTGGGCCCTGACCGACACCCTGGGCACTCTCTACGAGGCCGGCAATATCCCGAGTCTCGTCATTGGCTCCATCGCCCTTGTGCTGCAGATCTGGCTGACGATCGAGGGGTTATATCTGATGATGCGCGATCGTGTGGCAGCCTCGCTGCCGGCCACCGGGGGCTGACCCGCGCCGCGCCTGCTGACACTCGACTGACCCGAGGGGTCGCGAGCCCTATATTCGTCGGCATGTCCAGATCTCTCTTTCGGTGCCTCGTCTTGTGCCTCGCTGTCGTGCCCTCCATGGGCGCCGTATGGTCCAGTACTCCCGCAACAACAACGACCCGGATCGTCGGCATCAAGTGGCGTTCAACTGCTGAACTGGCCACACTCGAGCCGCTGCGCTATGTGGCACCCGGCGTGGCGATCATCCGTGCAACGGACGGGACATCGCGACAACTGGTAGAAGCCGGCTTCGAGGTCCTCTTCACAGACCAGGCAACCAGCGATCAGGGCTGGTACCTGATCGATCACCTGCATGATACACGGCCACCGGACGTAGACCTCATCTATGAGGATCCAAGTGGCTGGGCTCTGGTGCGTTTGCAGACGGAACGTCTGCCGACGCTGCTCGAGGAGGAACATTTCCTCTATCCCCTGCCGGCGCACTATGTCACACCGACGCTGGCGCCTGCCTTGCGCACGACCGCTCGGGAGCCTGCGGCAGCCGTGATCACGCTGCTGGAACAGGTCGACACAGATCGCCTGCGCGCCACCGTCGAGCGCCTGTCCTTCATCGATCCCGCCCTCGGCGCCGTCCGTGGCAATGTGCGCAGCCGCTACGCCCGGCGGCGCGAAACCTTCGAAAGCACGACGTACCTGCGCCAGCGACTGGCCGCTGAACTGGGAGAAAACGCCGTACATCTCGACAGCTTCCGCGTCACGCCGCAGGACTCCCTCATGTACAACGTCGTCGGCGAACTGGCCGGCACCGATCCGGATGCCGGCACGTACATCATCTGCGCGCATTACGACGCCATCGGCAGCCGCAGCAGCCAGGCGGATCTGGCTCGTGTCGGCGAAGAACCGGGACGTTGGGACTGGATGACACATCCAGCACCGGGCGCCGACGACAATGGTTCGGGCGTGGCCGTCGTTGTTGAGAGTGCCCGACTTCTGGCGTCTGCCGGGCCCTTCCCGTGGTCGATCCGTTTCGTCACCTGGTCCGGTGAGGAACTCGGTCTCTGGGGCAGCCGTCACTACGCCAAAGCCGCCCGGGCCCGTGGCGACCACATCCTCGGTGTGCTCAATTTCGACATGGTTGGCTTCAACGATCTGCGCGACCGTCTCGAGCTTGTCAGC
>JAQCJA010000415.1 GCA_027593305.1 bacterium | reverse complement strand
ACGGTCGCTTGCGGCTCGCGCGCCACGCCCGTGAGCCACTGCGCCAGCAATGGCCCCTGATCCGTTACTTCGAAATAGGGCGCCAGGTCGCGACGCAGCTGCGCGTCGTAAGCAAAGGGGTACTGTTCGGCCGCCTCGTCCAGAAAGAAGTCGAAGGGATTGATGACGGTCATGTCCGCGATCAGATCGACCTCGATGCGCAGCCTGCGCGTCTTTTCGCGAAAGACGACACGCGCCAGATAGTTGCCGAAGGGGTCCTGCTGCCAGTTGATGAAGTGTTCTTCCGGCGTGATGCGCAGCGAGTACGACTCGATGGTCGTGCGGCTGTGCGCCGCTGGTCGCAGGCGCAATACATGCGGCGACAGAGCTACGGGTCGATCGTAATCGTACTGGGTCAAGTGGTGCAGGGCGACGTGTATGCTCATGGGGGCTCTTTACGATGGGTCCTGGGTTACTACTTGCGCGCACAATCGGTGTGCGCAGACGGCGCTGGCAATCGTTGCCCAGTCAAGGAATGATGAGTCGAGCAATGAAGATACGACGGTTGTTTCCCTCCGCCTCTCTCCCTGCCCCCGTTGCCCTGCTTCAGACCAGCCGCGCCAGATCCGGCGGCAACGGAGATTCGAATTCGAGCGTCTCTCCGGACAGCGGGTGCTTGAAGTGGAGGAAACTGGCGTGCAATCCCAGCCGCCGGGCGGGATTGGTGCGGGCGCCGTACTTGTGGTCGCCGACGATCGGACATTTCACGTCGGCCAGATGCACGCGGATCTGATTGCGCCGCCCCGTCTCCAGGTTCAGCTCGAGCAGGGCCCTGGTCGCGTTGCGTTTGATCACGCGGTAATGGGTCACTGCCGGGCGCGTCCGGTCGCTTTCAGGGGCGCTGTAGACTTTGAACGGGCCGCTCTCATCCAGGTGCGACTTCAGCACCCCCTGGTCAGCGGGGGGACTCCCTTCCACCACCGCCAGGTAACGTTTCTCGGTCTCCTGCCACACCGCCTGCAGCGCGTGCTTGGCCGTTTCTGTCTTCGCGAAGACCATCAGGCCGGATGTCTCGCGGTCCAGCCGGTGGACGATCCACACCCGCCCCGAGCTGTGCGGTCTGCCGCCGCGCACATAATCGGTCAGATAGGCATAGGCCGTCTTGTCGCGCTCAGCGGCGCTGGCCATGCTCAGCAGGTTCGTAGGCTTTTCAATGACGATCAGCGCGTCATCCTCGTGCACGACCCGCATTCCCGCCGGCAGCAAACCTGCCGCCCGTACCTCGCCCGCCGGGAGAATCGCCACCACGTCACCGGCCCGCAGCGGGTGTTTGGCGTGGGTTACCGAGCGGCCGTTGACGCGCACCGAACCGTGCTGCAGCCACTGCCGCACTTTGGTCCTTTTCACTTCCGGGCAACAGGCAAACAGGATTTCCGTGGCGTGTTCGACCGTGTGCGAAGCGGGCATGGCGTCGGGTCGCGGTAAAGGGGCCTTCGAATTTCGAAGCTCCAAGATGACCGACAAGCGTGGGTTCGTCCATCCCAGCAGACGTCCATCCCAGGAGATCCTGCCGACGTGAGTGATGCGAAACGGTCCGCGGCAGCGCTCCTGGAAGAGCGCGCGGCGCTGCGGGCCACGCCGTTGCCGGACGTCGACCGGTCGGCGGCGCCCGGCCGCAGGCGCATCCATGGCGGGATTCTCGTACGGACCGTAGCCTTTACAGGGCCATGCGATCCACAACCGGTTCAGGATCTGGTCCTGACCGATGGCGGGCCACCACAACGGAGGTGATTCCACCTTCCTCTCTTTCCATCCCCATGCGGTCAGGACACAGTGTGAACGAACAACGGACCGATCCGCCCCTTCACGCCATGCCATCCGCCCGCAGCATTCTCTCCTGGCCAGCCTATCGGGCCGGCGAGACGCCGGCGACGGAGCTGCCCATGTCGAGGGCCGAGATGGCCGGTTTGGGCTGGGACGCCTGCGACATCATCATCGTCACCGGTGATGCCTATGTCGATCACCCGAGCTTCGGCATGGCCGTCATCGGCCGGGTACTGGAATCCCAGGGCTTCCGCGTCGGCATCATCTCACAGCCCGACTGGCAGTCGGCGGAGGCCTTCCGGACGCTCGGCAAGCCGAACCTCTTCTTCGGTGTTACCGCCGGCAACATGGATTCGATGGTCAATCGCTACACCTCCGAGCGCCGCATCCGCTCCGACGATGCCTACACCCCGGACGGCGTGGCCGGGAAGCGACCGGACCGCGCCGTCACCGTCTATGCCCAGCGCTGCCGTGAGGCGTTCAAGGGTGTGCCCGTGATCATCGGCAGCATCGAGGCGAGTCTGCGGCGGATCGCCCACTACGACTACTGGTCGGATACCGTGCGCCGTTCGGTGTTGCCCGATGCCAAGGCGGATCTGCTGGTGTTCGGCAATGCCGAGCGACAGATCCTCGAGATCGCCCATCGGCTGGCGGGGGGGGAATCGATCAAGGAAATGACCGGGATCCGGGGCACCGCCCTGATGCGCTCGCAGATGCCAGCCGGTTTCACCGAGATCGACTCCACCGAGCTGGACACCCCGGGCCGGCTGATCGAACACCCCGATCCCTATGCGATCCGGAACAGCGCCACCCAGGACTGCGCCGAACCGGACCAGGAGCCACCGTCACGGCCGCCCTCCCGTCGGCTGGACAAGGGGCGCACGGTCATCCGACTGCCGTCCTTCGAGGAGGTCAAGGCGGATCCCGTGCTCTATGCCCACGCCTCGAGGCTGATGCACCTGGAGACGAATCCGGGGAATGCGCGGGCCCTGGTGCAGAGACACGGCGCCCGCGATGTGTGGCTCAATCCGCCGGCGGTGCCACTGACGACGCCCGAGATGGATTTCGTCTTCGGCAGGACGTACTCCCGGGTGCCCCATTCGTCGTATGGCAAGGCCCGGATCCCCGCCTACGAGATGATCCGCTTCTCCGTCAACATCATGCGCGGCTGTTTCGGCGGCTGCACGTTCTGCTCGATCACCGAGCACGAGGGCCGCATCATCCAGAGCCGGTCGGAGGACTCGATCGTCCACGAGATCGAACAGATCCGGGACAAGACCCCCGGTTTCACCGGCACCATCTCCGACCTGGGCGGACCGACGGCCAACATGTACCGGCTGGCCTGCAAGTCCACGGAGATCGAAGCCGCCTGCCGACGGCCTTCCTGCGTGTATCCGGACGTGTGCAGCAATCTCAACACCGACCACACGCCGCTCATCCAACTCTACCGCAGGGTGCGACAGATCAAGGGGGTCAAGAAGACGCTGATCGCCTCGGGCCTGCGCTTCGATCTGGCGGTAAAATCCCCCGAATACATCGAGGAGCTCGTCACCCACCACGTGGGCGGCTATCTGAAGATCGCGCCGGAACACACCGAAGAAGGCCCGCTGTCCAGAATGATGAAGCCCGGCGTGGGCAGCTTCGAGCGATTCAGGGAGCTCTTCGAGCACTACTCGAAGAAGGCGGGGAAGAAGCAGTATCTCATCCCCTACTTCATCGCTGCCCATCCCGGCACCACGGACGAGGACATGCTCAATCTGGCGCTGTGGTTGAAGGCCAACGGCTTCCGTCCCGATCAGGTGCAGGCCTTTCTGCCGTCTCCCATGGCCACGGCATCGGCCATGTATCACTCCGGGCGAAACCCGCTGCGCAAAATCCACAGCGAGTCGGAGGCGGTGTTCACACCCAGACCGAAGAAGCAGCGGGATCTGCACAAAGCCTTCCTGCGCTACCACGACAAAGCGAACGGGCCGATCCTGCGCGAGGCCCTCAAACGCATGGGCCGGAGCGAACTGATCGGTGTCGGAGAGGCCTGCCTGGTGCCGCCGGCCCCCGCCGGGACGCCGGATCGCCGCAAGAAGGTCAAGGCCCCACGAAAGGGGGCTGAATGATAGTGCCGCCCCGCGCGGAGATCCCGAGCCTGCGGCCCATATCCGTGGGGCTGTTGTAGCGCGCCAGCTCGGCGAGCAGGTCGACGACATCATCGATCGTGATGGTGTAGGTGCGCTGGGGATCGGTGAGACCGTAGGCCGTGGCGGTGGCGAACTCGACGAGGAGGCCGTCAGGCACCGCCACATCGGCCAGGAACAGGGTCTGGCGCGGCGCGTCGAGGCGGACCACTGCGGCCGGGTGGGCCATACGCACGTGGACATCGTCCCAGTCGATGGCGAAGCCGAGGGTATCGAGGTGGCCCTCAGGGGTCCGGCCGGCCAACAGCTCGACGGCCGCCACGCCGTTGACCTGCACACGGGCGCCGGGCGCTGCGGCGACGAGCACCGGGGTCCACACTCCCTCTGCGTCGCGGCGGCACATCGGTGGCGTCAGGACCAGGCCGTCGGGCGGGTAGAGGCCCAGGACGCCGGCCGGCAACCAGGACCCGCAATGCCACGGTCTGGGGACGCCCATGGGGACGCCTTCGGTGGATGGTGTTTGGCACCGGGGCTTTGGTCTGCGGAGGTTCTCCGGTCCCTGTGCGGGCTCCAGATAGCGAATCTGCCGGGACTGCGTCAAGGGGCCGGCGGCGACCACCTGGCTCAGCTACGGTTCCGCGCCCGTCGTCCCTGTGTTGAATTTCGCAATGACGTGCCTGCGCATCGGTCAATCAGGGTGATCGGGCGCGGTCGCACG
>JAQCJA010000414.1 GCA_027593305.1 bacterium | reverse complement strand
GTTGTGGCTCGAGTGGGATCCGCAGAATCTGGCCTTCGAGGAAGCGGCTGGTGCCGATGCAGAAGCCGGACGCAGCCTCGTCTGGACCCGAACCGTGCAGGCCGATCGACTCGAAATGGTTGCCGCCCCGACGACGGGCAGAGCCTTTGAGGGTGATATCGCTGTGCTGCGTTTTCGCCGCCTGACCCCGACGGCGACCGATGTCCGTCTGCGGGCGGCAGTCGGTCGCGACGCTGCGGGTGTCGTTCGAACGCTGGATCTGCCTGCCGCCCTCTCGGTGTCAGCCCTGCCGAGCGTTGCCATCCTGTATCCGGCGCACCCCAACCCGTTCAATCCGGAGACCGTCATTCCCTTCTTCATCCCGGCGGGGCCCGAAACCCGGACCGAAGTACGCATCTTCGACCTTCTGGGTCGCCCTGTGCGCACATTGACGGCCACCACCCTCACAGGCGGCCATCATCGAGTGGTGTGGCACGGACGGGATGATGATGGGCGCCAGGCAGCGGCCGGTGTCTATCTGGTCGAGTTGCGCGCCGGGGACCGACGACAGGTGCGGAAGGTGATGCTGCTCAAGTAGTTAGCCGAACCCATCTCAGTCGGGAACGGCAGAAACCATCAGGATGCCCCGGATTCGTTGACAGAATTCGGGGCATCCTGTATTTTGTCCTGTTCCTCAGCAACCGAACCAAACCGAATCGGACATTCGACAAAATGCCCAAGATCAAGACCCACAAAGCCACGGCCAAGCGTATCAAAATACGGGGCAGCAAGACCCTGAAACGGCGCCGCGCCTATGGCGACCACCTTCTGGGCAAGCGGTCATCAAAGCGCAAGCGTGCTCTTCGCAAGAACGAGGCCGTATCCAGCGCCAACTTCCAGAACGTTCATCGTTCGCTGGGCTTGAAGTAGGAGATCGACCATGGCACGCACGACAGTCAGTGTTGCTTCCCGCCGTCGCCGCAAGAAGGTCCTCAAGCAGGCCCGCGGTTATTTTGGCGCCCGCAGTCGATTGTTCCGGACCGCCCGCGAAGCCGTCAACCGCGCTCAGGTCTATGCCTACCGGGATCGCCGTCGTCGCAAGCGCGACTTCCGGCGTCTCTGGATCGGCCGTATCAACGCCGCCGCCCGACTCAACGGTGTCTCGTACAGTCAGCTGATTCACGGCCTTGGCAAAGCTGAAGTCCTCGTGAACCGCAAGATGCTCGCAGATCTTGCGGTCCGCGACCCGGGCGCGTTTACCGCAGTCGTGGAGCAGGCCAAGGCTCACCTGTAGGCTTTCCGGCGCCAGCCGGCCAGCGGGCGGGGCCTGGAAGGGTCCCGCCGGTTTTCCTTCCAGGCCCGATTTCTACCCCCGAACGCTGCCGCGGCGCCGGGTCCTTTCCCCAATCAGGCCGGGTCATCATGCCCGTCGCCAGGGATATGACCATGGTGCCCGATATTGATCAGATCTGCCAGGAGGCCCTGGCGGCTATCAAGGCCGTCGACGACCTGCAGGCTCTTGAAGAACTGCGCGTCCGTTATGCCGGGCGGCGCAGCCAGATGCGACAGATCCTTGGGGGAATCGGGGACCTGCCTCCGGATGAGCGCCGCAGCGTCGGCCAGGCGGCCGGCGAAGCCCAGAAAAACATAGAAGCAGCCCTCGCCCAGTGTCAGGCGCGGCTGGAACTGGAACTCGAATCGGGCGACACGCTCGATGTGACACTACCCGGGCGTCCCCCGCGTCGTGGCCGGCCGCACCCATTGTCGGTCACCGCCGATGAACTGGTCAATGCCTTGCGCCACATGGGGTTTGCCGTCGCCGATGGCCCGGAAGTCGAGGACGAGTACCACAATTTCGACGCTCTCAATACGCCTTCCGATCACCCCTCGCGAGACCTGCACGATACTTTTTACCTGACGGACGGTCAGCTGCTGCGGACGCAGACCTCCACGGTGCAGATCCGGGTGATGGAGACGCAGCCACCGCCGGTGCGGGTCATCTCCATGGGCCGCGTGTATCGCAATGAAACGGTCGATGCCACGCACCACATGATCTTCCACCAGATCGAGGGTCTCTACGTCGACACGGATGTCTCTCTGGCCGATCTGAAGGGCACCCTCACGGCCCTGGCGCGCCGCGTTCTTGGCCAGGACACGCAGATCCGTATCCGACCACACTTCTTCCCCTTCACCGAACCCAGTGTCGAGTACGACTTCTCCTGCACGATTTGCCAGCAACGCGGAGAGGTCGGCGGCAATCGCTGTCGGGTCTGCAAGGGCACGGGCTGGATTGAGATTGGCGGCGCCGGCATGGTCGACCTCAATGTCTTTCGCAATGTCGGTTACGATGACGAGAAGTTCTCCGGCTTCGCCTTTGGCATCGGTGTCGATCGCATCGCCATGATCCGTCACGGCATCGATGATATCCGCCTGTTCCTCGAAAGTGACATGCGCTTCACCCGACAGTTTCACGGCGATTGACCAAGGATGATGTGACGTGAAGATCTCCCTGAAGTGGTTGCGTGAGTACGTCGATGTGGATTGGACCGTCGCCGAATTCGTCGAGCGGCTGACGATGGCCGGTCTCGAGGCGGAGAGCGTCGAGAATCTGGGTGCTGCCCTGTCAGGCATCATCGTCGGCAAGGTCATCGAACGGGAGCAGCACCCCAGCGCCGATCGTCTGTCGGTGTGCCGTGTCGATGTTGGCGAGGTGGAACCGCGCACGATCGTTTGTGGGGCACCCAACGTTGCGGCGGGGCAGACGGTCGCCGTCGTGCTGCCTGGCAGTCAGCTGCCGGACGGCACACAGATCGGCAAAGCGAAGCTTCGCGGCGTCGCCTCCGAAGGCATGATCTGCTCGACAGTCGAGCTCGGCCTCGGCGACGACAGTTCCGGCATCATGGTGCTGCCCGACGACTGGAGCGCCGGCGCCGGTTTTGCCGTCGCAGCGGGACTGGATGACACCGTCATCGATTTCGAGGTCACGCCGAATCGACCCGATTGCCTCAGCGTTGTCGGCATCGCCCGCGAAGTGGCTGCCCTGGCCGAAGTCGAGTTGCGCCTGCCGGCCATCCAGTTGAGCCCCTCGGGAGCTTCCGCCGAAAGCGTCGCCAGCGTCACGATCGAAGATCCACAGGGTTGTGGTCGCTACGTTGCGCGCGTGATTCGCGGCGTCCATGTGGGCCCCTCCCCCGCATGGCTGCAGGATCGTCTG
The DNA here is from genome assembly GCA_027593305.1 of bacterium. Taxonomy (GTDB): domain Bacteria; phylum Latescibacterota; class UBA2968; order UBA8231; family UBA8231; genus UBA8231. The sequence continues at coordinate 1,457 of JAQCJA010000414.1, read as the reverse complement.
CGCGCCGTCGGCCAGCGCCCGATCAACAACGTCGTGGACGTGACGAATTTCGTCATGCTCGAACTGGGCCAGCCCTTACATGCCTTCGACCTGGATCGCCTGCAGGAGAGCCGCATCGTCGTACGCCGCAGCCGGCCCGGCGAGACCGTGCAGACCCTCGATGGCGCGCAGCACGAACTGACAGATGATGGCATTCTACTGATTGCCGATGGCCGGTCGCCTGTTGCGATTGCTGGTGTCATGGGTGCCGCCAACTCACTGGTCACAGAGCAGACGACCGACATCCTGCTTGAGTCTGCCTACTTCGATGCACGCCAGATTCGCGCCGGTGCTCGCCGTTTGGGCATGCATACGGACGCGTCGACCCGATTCGAGCGGGGCACCGATTGGGACATGCCGGAAACTGCCAGTCGCCGCGCCGCCGCACTGCTGGCAGACGTCGCAGGTGGACAGGTGGCGCCTGGGGCTATCGATGTACACCCGCTGGCAAGGGAACGCCAGACCGTACCCCTGCGCCCCCTGCGCGCCGCCCGGTTGTTGGCCCTGCCCCTGGATGCCACCATCTGTGGCGGCATCCTGCAGCGGCTCGGCTGTGTTGTCGCCGATGGCCCCGATGGCACGCTCTCGGTGACGGTGCCCTCCTTCCGCCCGGATCTTGAGCGTGAGATCGACCTCGTCGAAGAAGTCGGACGGATCTACGGCTATCTGCGGGTGCCCGCCAGCGAGCGGCTGTGTGGCCCCCTGCCTGGATTTGCCAGTGGTTACTATGACGAGCAACGTCGCTTGCGTCAGGCGATGATGGGACTTGGACTCGATGAGGCCATTACGTCGAGCATCGTTGCCGATGCCTGGGCCGAACGGACCGGCCCCGTTGGCTGCCGGCTGGCAAACGCCCCCGCCGGTGGCGTGTCCTGCATGCGCACGAGTCTGCTGCCTGGACTGCTTGATGTGGCCCGACGCAACCTGCATCAACGGGCGCCTGGTGTAGCCCTCTTCGAAGTCGGCCGCGTTTTCCTTGCCGGTGAAGAGTCTGCCGATGACGCATCTGCCGGTACACGCCATCACGAGCGCTGCCGGGTTGCCGGTGTTCTGGCGGGGCATAACTCCCTGTCGCCGTGGCGCAGCGAACAGCGCGCCGGAGACTTCCTCGACCTCAAGGGGGTCGTCGAAGGGCTGCTCAGTGGCGTCGCAGGCGTCGTATATGCCCCGGTGGAGACCCCGCTGTTGCGTCGTGGTCATGCCGCCAGGGTCACCATCGGCGACAGAGATCTGGGACTGCTTGGTCAGGCACATCCCGAACTGGCCGCCAGCTTTGATCTGACTCACGACACCTTTATCTTTGAGTTGTCCTGTGACGAGCTTTTTTCGGCGTGGGCCTCGAGAGCAACAGCCTACCAGGCGTTGGCCAGATTCCCGCCGATCGAGCGAGATCTGGCGGTCGTGCTCGATGAGCAGGT
>JAQCJA010000413.1 GCA_027593305.1 bacterium | reverse complement strand
TGTTCGATGAAGTCGGCGGTGATGATGCATTCCTTGACATCATCCTTTGACGGCAACTCGAACATGATCTCAAACATGGCGGTCTCAAGAACTGCACGAAGACCGCGAGCCCCCATGGACTTCTTCTGTGTGAGTTCGACTACCTTGCGCAGAGCCATCTCCTCGAAGCTCAGACTCATGCCGTCCATCTCGAAGAGCTTCTGATACTGCCGTACGAGGGCGTTCTTGGGCTTTTCAAGAATGGCGAGCAACGCCTCGTCGGACAATGGGTGCAATGTGCTGACAACGGGAAGTCGGCCAATAAGTTCGGGTATGAGGCCATACTGAATCAGGTCTTCCGGTTCCACCCGCGCCAGCAACTGCCCGGAGTCCAGTTCAGTTGCGGCTTTACTTTTGGCGCCGAAACCCATGGCGCGCCGACCGATGCGGGCGGAGATCGTCTTCTCGAGACCATCGAATGCGCCGCCGCAGATAAACAGGATATTCTTGGTGTTAATCTGCACGAGCGGCTGTTCCGGATGTTTGCGCCCTCCTTTTGGGGGCACACCGGAGACAGTGCCTTCAAGGATCTTCAGTAGTTCCTGTTGGACCCCCTCACCCGAGACATCTCGCGTGATCGACGGATTGCCTGACTTCCTGGCAATCTTGTCGATTTCGTCGATGAAGAGGATGCCCCGCTCGGCCTTCGCCACATCGTAGTCGGCGGCCTGCAGGATGCGGACAAGGATATTCTCCACATCCTCCCCGACATATCCGGCCTCGGTAAGGACCGTGGCATCGACAATCGCAAAAGGAACTGCGAGGATCCGGGCCAGCGTTTCGGCGAGCAATGTCTTGCCTGTCCCCGTTGGCCCCAGCAGAAGTATGTTGCTTTTCGAGAGTTCTACGTCAGAGCCGCCGGAATGCACGCGCTTGTAGTGGTTGTACACGGCCACGGAGAGAGCCTTTTTCGCTCGATCTTGACCGATGATGTGCTCATCAAGATGGGCCTTTATCTCAGCCGGTTTGGGCAGCGGATGGCCATCGAGGTTGGGTTCCTGTTTGGTCTCTTCCTCGAGGACTTCGTTGCACAGACCAACACACTCGTTACAGATATGGACGGACGGCCCGGTGATGATCTTGTCAACCTGACCGACTCCCTTGCCGCAGAAAGAGCAACTGACGGTGTTTCTGGGTTTCTTCAGCATGGACGGTGGCCTGAGCGCCCGGTTTTATACATCGGTCGTTCCACAAGGATTGAGAGGAGCGGGCACGGCCGGTGGCGCGGTCTTTTCCGCGCTCACTTCTATGGGGCCCGTTGGGTCTGCAAGATCAGGGGCGGGTGTGGTGTCGTCTGAAGCCGATGACTGTGTTGCCGCAACAGGTGCCCGGCCAATTACCTGTTGTTGATCGGACACACTGGCAGTTTCCGGCCTGCCTGTCTCTGCACCATCCTGCTGATCTCCGGTGGCCCCGGGTTTCATAACGTTGATGGCCTGGAAACCCTTTGCTGTCTTGGTAACCATAAACTCGACCTCGTCTCCCTGGGCCAGGCTTCGATCCCACGAAGAGATATTACGCCAGTGTACAAATACATCCGCGTCGGCGTCTGTCGAGATGAAGCCGTATCCCTTGTCGTTGTTGAACCACTTGACGGCGCCTCGGATCCACATGTTTTCACCGAGAGTGTCACCCGTCGACGCAACAGAGGCATCCGTTGATGTGGTTCCTGGCGAGTCTACAGGCCCAGGAGATGCTGGTGGCACGTGACCACCTGCCACATGGCGGGCTTCGAGTTGCAGGACTTCATCCAGAATCTTCTCCCGCGACTCGGCTGCAGTTGAGTTTTTCAGGAGCAGATCGAGTCCCGCGAATATTCCAAGAACATACGCGCTGTCGGCACCATACATCCGTCGCGCCTGTACCAAGTGTTGAGCGATCGAAGAGACGGTAGATTGGTGGATCTGTAGTGAAGCCAACGATCACCCTCCTCCTGTTACGTCAAACCCTCGGGGAGGCCCTGCGCCGGTGGCACAAGGGTAGCTCACGTGGGTCGATATCGGGGCTATTGAGTCAGATATTGTCAGGAATATAGGGAATATAAGGAATGCAGCTGACTTCTAGTTAGCACACGTCTGCCACACTGTCAAATCTCTTTGGCAATCCTATCGGCCCATTCGCTCCACAAGAGTCCGCGAGAGAATGAGGCACCTACAATCTGGTCAGGTTACCCGATACCCTTTCAGGCCCTCATAGATGGTCTGTCCGCTGACCTTGAGGATGCCCGTAACTGGGACGGCCACGAGCATTCCCACCATCCCCCAGAGGTCGCTACCAATCATGACGACGACCATAACCACCAGTGGATGGAGATCGACGCTCTTGGCAACAACTATGGGCTGAATCAGTATGTTGTCGATAATCTGAATGAAAAGGAACAAAATGACGACCTTGGTCACCATCGCCGATCCCCCAAGGGTCGCCAGAGCGACAACGGAAGCGCTGATGATGCCGATGAGGGGGCCCAGGTATGGGATCATGTTAGCCAGCCCGGCGACAACACCCAAGGGCAGAGCATAGCTCATGCCAATCGCCGACAGACCCGCCACGGACATGAGAGCGACAACCGTCACGGCCAGCAACTGCCCACGGATGTAGCCGCCGATCGAGTTGTTGATGGAATGCATCAGGTTGAGGGTGATCTCAAAATAGCCATTCGGCACCAGTTCGATCATCCCATGCGTGATGCTCCGTCCTTCCTTGAGGAAGAAGAAGGTTACGAAGGGCACTATGACAACCAGCATAAGTCCAGAGACCACGCCGCTGAGCAACTGTGAGGTCCGCCCCAGAAGCACCTCAATGAGTCTCGAGCCATAGGTCTTCATCAGCGTTGCAAGGTCCAGATCCTTACCCAACACCGTCTGGAAATGCGGTTCGAATTGAGCCACCTGGTCGCTGAACTGGCTGACAATGTTGGGACCTGCGTTGCCGAAGTCTATCCGGGAAGCCGAAAATCTCAACTTGCCCCAATGGACCTGCCGATTCTGCGGCGTCTTGCCACCCTCACGAGTATTCCCCGCAAGAGGAATCGGGTAATTCACGCCGGGAAGCCCATCGAAACCAACCAGCAGAGCCCCCTCAATCGATTTGATGTCTGCTGGCGCAAAGCGGACGTGGAACACGGCATGGCCACCGGGCTGGAGAATGGCACGCCCATCCTCAGGCTCCACCAGAACAAAGGGATTGGCCTTTCCGCGGGACATGGTGGCAACGGCAATGGGTGAGACTTTCTTGTCCAGATTCGAGATGGTAATGGTCACATCCCTGGATTCCTGACGCAGGAATTCACCGGATAGATCCACCATCTCCTGGGTTATTGTCCGCCCCACTGTCATGATAAGCGTCGCCAGACCTGCAAAGACCAACAGGAAGATCAGCAGAATGCTCGGCAATCGCTTCACGCCTCGGGCCTCCATGCGATCGACGAACGGCGTCAGCACGTACGCGAAAATGAAGGCAAGCACAAAGGGCACCAGGATTCCGCGCACGGTGTAGACAAACCAGAGCCCTGCCAGAGACATGGCCAGGCCGAGGATGAGACGTATACGCTGTCCCGCCAGAGAACCCATGGCAGCGGCCTAGGTGGCCGACTCCCTACCGAGTGTCGTTCCAGCCGAATCGGCTTCTCGGACCTGGTCCAGGGCCTGCGCTTCAGCCCCAACTCTGGCCGCAGCCTCAGCCTCAACTCTGGCCGCAGCCTCAGCCTCAGCGCGGCGCACCTGATCCCGGGTTTCCTTCAAGAGGCGGTTCGTCTGTCGCAGGCGGACCGAAATCATGTGCGACAGGCGCATGACAATCTTCAGACCAAGTCGCGGGCTGCGCTCAATCAATTCCAACAGATCGGGCCGGAAGAAACCGACGGCACGTGTTGGCGCTCGAGCAACGGCAGATGCGGTGCGTGCTGACTCATCGAGCAGCACCTGATCGCCGAAAAAATCTCCTGCGCCAAAGGAGGCCAGTTCAAGCATCTGGCCATCAGTGCCTTCCTGCAATATGGCGACCTCACCGGAGAGGATTACATACATGCCGACACCAACATCACCCTCTCGGACGATCGCCTCGTCCACACTGTAGCTTCGACGGTGGAGAATCCCTCGGATGCGCTGGAACTCCCGGCGACTGAGATCCTGAAAGATCGGAACTCTGCTCAGAACTTCGTACAGCTCATCACCCCCACGATTGCGTCGTGAGAAGATATTGCTCCAAAAAGGGTCGAGGGCCATGGATGTCGCCGGTCGCGATCACAAAGGGGAGACGAGGTTACTGATCATGCATACATAACGAAAAGACGACCTCGCCGGCCACTGGCCGTCGGGGTCGTCATCGTTGTCCAACTGGAATGACATCAGGACCGAGCGTATCCTCAGGCAAGAACCCCGTCGAGTTTTTGCGTGATCTGTCCCTTGGGGACAGCACCGATAACCTGGTCCGCAACCTTGCCAGCATTGAAAATCAACAGCGTGGGGATGCTGCGAATCCCGTATTCTTGAGCCGTCTTCTGGGCGGCATCCACGTCGAGCTTGCAGATCTTTGCTCGACCCTCATACTCGGCGACAAGTTCCTCCACGATGGGTCCGACCATGCGGCATGGGCCACACCACGCTGCCCAGAAATCA
>JAQCJA010000412.1 GCA_027593305.1 bacterium | reverse complement strand
CCGACCACGAAGCCAAGATCGTCTCCTGCCATCCATACGTTGACACCGGGCGTTTCAGCGCCTTCCTCAGCGAACTGCCGCAGGACATCGGTCGTGGTGTTCCCGCAGCCAAACCTTTCCTGCAGTTTGCCGACCGTCTGTACGGAGCCTCGCCATACGAGCAGATGATGCAGCATGAGTCGTGCGCCATCATCCTGTATCGTATTCCCGCCGACGACCAGCACCCCTTCGTCAACCTGTATCTGCCGCGCAGCACGACGTGGCGCCATCAGGGCAATGTCCTGTTCGGCGACACGGGCACTTGTTACGTCATGATCCGCCTCATCGGCGATTCACGCTGGGATTCAGTACGTGATGCCCATTACATCGATGGCTGGTTCGTGCGCCTGCGGGGCGACGGGGTGGGTCTCGTCATCGAGGCGGCGGAGAGAACGAAATACGACAGCCTCGGCGCCTTCGCCGACGCCTTTGACAGCAGTGCCGTGGATCTGGCCAACTGGCCGGGGAAGAAGACGGAACCACATCAGGTCGGTTACACGACGCTTGGTGGTGCGCACCTGCACATGACCTACGACGGGATCCATCAGGTGAACGGGACAACCATCGATTATGGAGCGTGGAAGCTCTACGATGCACCGGAAGCGTCCGCCGAGATGAACACGGGCGTCATCCGTCTTGCCCACAGGGGTGAATCCCTCGATCTCGACTTCGGTGTCGACGCGCACCCTGCTGGTGGACTGATGCGGGTGATCGGTTAGCCGCCCATCACGTTGGTGGCGCCACGTCGTGGCGTCAGGGGGCTGGCGTCAGGGGGCTGGCGTCAGGCGGGTATCGTCCCGCGGCCCAGTTCCTGCACCCAGCCCTGCACGCAGAAGTCGATCCAGCGGGCCCCGTCATCGGCATCCGCCTCGTGCGCATCTTCCAGCCAGCGTGGCAGGGGGTCGAGACGGGCCAGGGCCGCCATACGTACCGCGTCGGGATGGGCAGCCCTGATCAGCTGCGTCTCGCCACGTCCTGCATGACCGATGGGGATCCGCTGCGCCCCGACGCTCGGGTAGGTGGAAAAGCTGTCAACGTAGGCGACCCGGATCCAGCCAAAGATGTTCTTCATGGGATGGTCGTCGGTCCGCCCCCATCCCGGACCCCACTCGTGTACCCTTTCGCGCACGACTTCACCTGCGGCACGCTTCAGGCAGAGAGCCTCCAGCCCGTCCGGCCCCTGATGGTGCTGCAACAGGTAGATGCGGCCAAACCCCATCGCCGCGATCCGCCGCAGGACTTCCCGCGCATAGAGAAAGAACACTTCCGGGTCGAAGTCGATCTCCCCTTCCTCCGGACCTCCCGCCCAGGCCATGGTCGGCGCCATCGACAGGGGCGGCGCCAGCACACATTCGACCTGTTGCTCGGCCCGTTCACAGATGGCGCTGGCAATGAGTGTATCGGTGCCAATCGGCAGATGCGGTCCGTGGTATTCGACACATCCGGCTGCCATCAGCACCGGGACGTCACGACGCACGGCGTCCTGCACCTGCTCCGGACGCATGTGGGTGAGAATCATCTCTTCCTCCGAGGGAGTTGGGGGGCTATACCGAACCCAGAGAGCAAAAACTACATGGTCGCCGCTGATGGCGGTGCCGGAACCGTCAAACAACTCGATGCCCGTAGCACGATGTTCGATCTCCTGAAGGTGTGTGCGAGGGCAGGCCGTGCCCCCACGCCCTCGCGGGGTCACACCCTCTGGAAGCCGGCGAATGCCGACACAGGAGAATGTGCACCGCAGAGATCACGAAACTCTAACAGCAGGGTAAGGTTTCGGTAAAAAGAACGGACTTCAGGCGCGGGCGAGACTGAAGGAGAAGGTTGTCCCTTCATTCACCCGGCTGTCGACGCGAATCGTACTCTCGTGGGCCTCAACGATGCGCTGGCTGATGGCCAGCCCGAGGCCGGTCCCCTCAGGGCTGCGGCGCACGCGATAGAAACGATCAAAGATGTGCGGCAGTTCATCGGCGGCGATGCCGATGCCATCGTCAGAGACCTGCACGCTGATACGCTCCTCCTCTGCGGCCAGGTTGATCCGTACGTGGCCCTGTGGCCGGGTGAAACGCAGGGCATTCTCGATGAGATTGTCCAGCGTTCGCTCGATCATGTGGATGTCGGCGAACACCGGCGGCAGCGACTTCGGTTCCGGCGGCGACAGCTGCACCGATACTTCGAATGCCAGGGGCTGGTACTTGGCGGTCACGTCGTGGGCAAGTTCCTCGATGGAGAAGGACTCGCGTCGCGGAGTCGATTGGCCACTCTCGAGCCTGGACAGCTCGAACAGTTCATTCACCAGGCGACTGAGAAAACGCACATTCCGCGACACGGTCTCCAGGTGGCTGCGCCGGTCCTGTGACGTCATCTCCGATTCGCGCAGGAGGATCGTCTCGATGTAGCCCTGCACCGACGTCAGGGGCGATCGCAGGTCGTGAGAGATGTTGGCGACCATCTCCCGCCGCTGGCGGTCGCTTTCCCGCATCTCATCCATGTTCTTGACGATGGTGTCGGCCATCTGATCAAAGGCTGCCCCCAGTTCGCCCACTTCGTCGCTGGCGGTCGTCTCTACCCGCTGCTGCCAGTCGCCCTGGCGGAAACGCCGCACCGTGTCCGTAACCCGCCGCAGGCGCCGCGTGAGCAGCAGGAACGACAACAGGCCGACAAGTGTCGTGCACACGGCGATGACACCGATGTTCGCTGCCGTCGTACGGATGATGTAGCTCTCACGGATCATCGCGCCGGCGGAGTCATACTGCTCCCCGCCGAGAATCACGTAGAGAAAGCCCGGCTCGCCGGCGACCAGTGTCGCTGCGGCAGAGAAAGGCTTGCTCGCCGTCAGGCTGCGCGGGTCATCCCCCAGATGCGGCAGGGGCAGCGCGCTGCCGCCGCCGATGAACTGATGCACGGGCGTGATATCGACGGCCATGCGTTTGATCTTCGACGGATCGGCGAAGTAGGCCAGCAGACCGCCCGACTCGTCAAGCACGTAGATCTCGATGAAGGGATTCATCACCATCGATTCGTGGATGACGTGATCGATGGCAGCTTCGTTGAGACTGTCGGCGAGAAAGGGCTGAAAGGTCCGCGCCAGGTTGGCCGCCAGATCGTGGTTGAGCCGCTGATCCGATTCCCGCACGAAGTCACGATAGGAATTGAGCGTCACCGCCAGCTGCACGATCCCTGCCGCCACCAGCAGCAACAGAAGAATGGCGGACAGGCGCAGATAGAATCGATTGAGAATCATTCGGCATCTCCACGACATTCGCGAAAGCGATAGCCCACACCCCACACCGTGAGGATGTAATACGGCGTGCCGGGGTCGGGCTCGATTTTACCACGAAGCCTGTTGATGTGGGTGTTCAGGGTATGCTCATACCCCCCCTGCACATGGCCCCAGACCTGCTCCAGCAGCTGCTGACGCGTGAAGGCCCGGCCGGGGTGGGCCATGAAGATCTGCAACAGATCAAATTCCTTGGCCGTCATGTCGACGATTGTGCCGCCCATTCTGACCTGTCGCCTGATGGCATCCAGTTCGAGGTCGCCACTGCGCAGGGGCGCTGCCGCACTCCGGTCAGCCGCGCCTCGCGACATCTGCACCCGGCGCAGAATGGAGCGCACCCGGGCGAGCAACTCACGAAGACTGAAGGGTTTTGTCAGATAGTCATCGGCACCCAGCTCCAGACCCAGGACCTTGTCCGTCTCGTCCGTGCGCGCCGTCAGCATCAGGATGGGCAGGGCGGAATCGGCCCTGCGCAGCCGACGGCAGATCTCCATGCCGTTGAGCCCGGGCAGGGTCAGATCGAGAATGAGCAGGTCATAGACATTGGTTACCGCCTGCTGCAGGCCCTGCAGGCCATCGGCAACGTGTGTCACATGATAACCTGCGTCGATCAGGTTGATCTCCAGCAGACGCGCGATATCGGCATCATCTTCGATGACGAGAATGCGGGGCGAGTCAGCGCTCATGCGTGCAGCCGTCGACGCCACCCGGGAACAAGTAGATGGATCACGTCAGGGACGCCGGATCGGTGTGATGAAGAGCGTGTCACCCACCGCGCATTCCAGGACCGTTGCGGCATGGCCGAAACTGATGGCGATCTGCAGGGCACCATCTTCCTCGATCAACCCGACCCACTCCCCGCGCTCGACGTCCTTGTAGCCTTTGCCAAGCATGACTTCGATCCGCTGCTGCCGCAGACGTGCCTGAAAGGTCGAGCCGTGGGTTATGCCTGCCGCAGCGAGACGCTGCTCGGAAAGATCGGTGTTGATGTTGGCATACTCGTCGCTGATGTTGACTACGTGGGCCGACAGCGGTCGGGTGTGGCCGGGCCAGAGGCCTGCGCATCCGGCCAGCAGCAGCGCAAGACAGATCAGGCCTGGCAGAAAATTGTGTCGTCGCCTCGAAAGCATCGGGATCTCCTCGTGATACAGGTCGGTCAGGGTTTCGCCCTGCGGGTAACGAACAGAACGTACATCAGCAGGCCAATGGCAAGATTCACCAGCGCCACGACGTAGACGGAAGTCGGCCCCGCCGGCTCAAATAGTTGTCCAATGACCCATGGGATGGCCATGCCTCCAGCACTGGAGCCGACGAAGAACCAGCCTGTAGCCCGACCGGTGATCGGCATACGCCCCCCC
>JAQCJA010000411.1 GCA_027593305.1 bacterium | reverse complement strand
GCTCGGCCAGTTCACGCCGACCGCTAGACTCGCTATCACCGAGTTCACCCCCTCCGAGCATGGCGAGAAACTGTCGCGGAACTTCCTCACCAAGTTCTTCATGGTTGCCACGCAAATGAATGCGAGCCTGCTTTGGTTCTCCTTCTGCCACCGCGTAGGCCACCGGCAATGTCAGTTCATCGGCTTTGGCCGCATGTGCAGCGATCTCTACCATCAACTCCGCGCGGGGCACACTCACCTCACAAAGTTCGCGGTAGGCGCGAGCCATGCCTGTATCCGCAAAGTGCTCTAACAACCATCCGACACCATCGGGCCCGCCTGGATGCCCATCGCTCAGCGTGAGATCAACCGTAACGGCTCCGTCCACTGGACTCAACCAGGCAATCGCGACCGCCCCACGCTGACTGGGATGGCAGAAGAAGGTCCGTGGCGGAAGGGTGTGCCACACATGAACCGGCTGCTCACTAGAATTGATCAATGCGGAAGGCAATCCTCCGTCATGCGCCGTCCACGCGTTGAGTTGCTGGTGGCCGTCAACCGCGGCATCACGCCGGTTCAAGATCATTGGGGCCGAAGATCCGGTGTCGAGGAAACACCAGGCCGCCCCTCCGACCGCCTGGACGGGGTGATTGGTTAGGAAATCATTGAAATGATCCTTCACAGACCAACGAATGGTCTTTCCTCCCGACAAATGAGAAATGGAAAAATTGACGATGGTGGTGTCCGCCCCGTGATTCTTGAGCGGTGAAATCGACAGTTGGATGGCTTGCCCCTTCCGCACCTCGAGAACAAAGGGCTCTTTGGTGACCTGCACCGATCCACCCTCCGACACCTCTCCCTGGGACACCACCCTGTAGCATTTCGCAGCCAGATCCTTTAAAGCCTTAGACTTGGCGGGCTGTTCGACGGAACTCAGCTTCGCCCCCAACTCTGCCTGACGCTTTTCCCAGGCCTGTTTGCGCGCGATCAACTCATCGCTCGCCAGCGGAATGAGATCGCGTGGTTGCTGCTTGGGCTCGCAACCCGGAAAAGAGAAGCGTGTGCTATCAAACACACCGTAGAGCGCGTAGTAGTCGTGCATTGAAATAGGGTCGTGTTTGTGATCATGACAGCGCGCACAGGAAATGGTGAGCCCAAGGAAGGCCTTTCCCAGGTTGTCGATGGTATCCTCGTACATGAGGTAATTTTCCTTGTCGATGTCGTGCCCAAAGCGACGCGAGATAGCGAGATAACCGGTGGCCACAATGCCGACATTGCGTTGCGTTTGCGATCGGTCTTTGCCTAACAAATCACCGGCGATTTGGTCACGCACAAACTGGTCATAGGGTTTGTCGTCATTGAAGGCATCGATGACCCAATTGCGATAGCGCCAGGCATGAGGCAAGGGATGATCGCTATTCTCCCCCGCCGTGTCCGCGTAGCGGACGACATCCAACCAGTGTCGTCCCCAATGTTCGCCGTAGTGTCTCGACTCCAGAAGCGTTTCGCAGACATCACGAAAGGCGACGGCGTCCGCTCGCGCATCCGCCACGAAAGCTTCCACCAGCTCCGGGGCAGGCGGCAGACCGGTGAGGCCGTAACCGACTCGCCTCACCAATGCACGACGACCGGCCCTGGGTGTCCACGATTGACCCTTTTCCGCCAACCTCTCCTGGATGAAGGCATCAACGGGATGCACGCCCTCCGGAACACTCGGTCGCGCCAAGGGGCGCAATGACCAAAGGGTTTCTTCGCTCTTTTCACTCTCCGCAACAAGTGGGCCTCCAAGCAGTAAGCTCAGGCAGGCCATGGCACCGGGAAAACCAGAACGGATTTTCATCATGCAATCCCGATCCTCGGACATGGCAGCCCGCACCACAAGGCAAAAGGAGTCTCCGATGAGAGGAGAACTACTGCTCGCTAGCAAGCAAGCTAGGTCCTTTTCCCTTTCTCTATTGACTATGGATTGGTCTCCCCGGCGGCGGAGGTGGCGGTTGCTTCCAGTCCCAATCGCTCCGGTAAACCACATCGAGCCAGGGAGTCTCGAGTCTCACCCCGCCGTCGCGTTTGGACCGGAGCACGGCATCAAGGATTCCGCTGGTGAGCAAAGTGCGCTCGGCCGGCCAGGCCGGTCTGCCGGTGTGCATCATCTTCTCGATTCCCAGGTTGAGGTAGGTGAAGTGCATGAACGGACGCGCCTCCTGCGTCCAGAAAGTGGTCGACTCCGACTGTCCGGGGCTCTCGGCGTCCTCCTCGGCGTAGCGCCAGGCGACTGCCCATTCGTTAACCCTGGTTCCGGGAGTCATCAGACTCACCCGCAGACCGTCTCGGTAGTCGACTACAAAGAGCACCGGATCGGGGCAGAGTTCTTCGACGTCGGCTCCCTCGGGAAGAGGGTGACGCTTCAAACGCGACAAGGCGGCATCTAGCAAGGCGCGATCGTAGACTCCATTGCGGCCGGCGTCCCAGGCCGCTTTCCCGGTCATGCACTGCACGGAAGCCACTCCGGTTTCACCGCCGGCGCGCCGCTCGATGAGAGATTGCACCATCTCGAGGCCGTGAAATCCGTATGCATCGAGGCTCCCATAGGACAGGGCGACGACTTCTTTCAATTTCGCCCCGCGGCGCACGTCGACCGCGGGATGGCGCCAGAGAACCGGAAGCGACGAGCCCGCCATCAGCGGAACGTCCAATTCCCGGGCGGTATCGTAGAGCCATTTCGCATCGGTCCAGTTGTCCGCCAGGTGCTTGTCGCAAAAAACGGGGACGGACCTTCCGGTGCGCCGAAAAAGGTCGGCAATCTCACCGAAGAGACGGCGTTTGGGATACATGATCTGCCCCGTGTTGGATCGCGGGTAGTTTCCGTGCTCGGCCACCAAGAGAACGCCGTCCACCGCAAGGGCCTCGTCATCATCGGCGAGGGCCGCCTCCACACTCTCCGCGATCGGCACTCCGTGCTCGTTGGCGAAGCGTCGGCTCAGATCGTTTTCTCCCACCTGATCGACGTAGAGGGAACGCAATGCCATCGGTGCCGGCTGGCCGTTTCCATCAAGAGTGTCGGTCTTGAGAAGCCGGGTGAGGATGACATCGGAGTGCGAGTTGTGGTGGTAGACCGTCGTGATACCCGCCACCTCTGGGATCTTCATGGCGTGGACGGTGAAGGGATAGAGGGTGGTCAGGTAGACCGTTCCGTCGGTCGCGGCGCAGATCCCCATGATGACGTAGCGCGGGATGAGATGGTCTCCGAACGGCCGGTGCACCCCGTGCTGGAGCGAGCCCTGGAAATCGGTGTAATCGGGATTCCCGATCGCCATGGGACCGTGGTCGATCGGCTCCTTGTCACCGGGGGTGAAACTGACCAGCCGTGGGAGCTGCGGTTGACCCGGGAGCGTGGCCATGACGCCGGCCCACACCGTGCCGTCAGGAGCCACACACATGGCGCGACAGTCGGTCTGAGCGCCTTTCACGAGCGGCCCGACGCTTCGGCCTTGCAGGGCGCTGCCTTCTCCGGTCAGATCGTAGGCAAAGAGCGCGTTGTGACTCATGGCCACGGCATAGAGTGTTTTGAGATCCGGGCTGATCTCCCAGTTGATGGGGTGGCTGTCGGGATCGGCGAGGTGGGTTTCTTCTCCGGGAGCCTTGCCGTCGATCGTCTGGCTCAGCTCATCCAGTCGGTCGGTTTCCGGATCATAGCGCGCAATCTTTCCACCGCGAACCGGATGATAGGCGCGACCCAGGTGATCGACCACAATGAAGGCGTAGACGTGCCGACAATCCATCAGGTCGCGATAGGCTCCCGTCTCTAGGCTGAGGATCAAGAAGTGACTGCTCTCGCTCGGCCGCCCATCGGAACAAGTCGAGATGTAGGCGAGACCGCGAGACTCGTCCGGAGTGACACTGGCGATCCCCTGATGCGGGACCGGGATATCGTAGACCTTTGTCTCGCCGCTTGCCGGGTCGAAGACCATGGGGTGGCCACCGGGATAGTCAGTTAGGGTCTCTCCTTCCTTGGGGTATCCCTGCTTGGTTCCCAGGTAGATTTTGCCGCTCCTGCCGACGTTGTTGCGGGTGTGAAACTTCGCCTGGGCGGCAAATCCCTTGCGATCCACGCCAATCTCCTTTTCCGCATCCACGACGATGCTCATGCCCTCGGTCTTCGGATCGAACTCGACCAGGAAGGCATTGTCCCCATACTTGGCCGTGCCAATGTAGATTTTCCCGCTCTTTCCCTCGACGATGGAGAAATAGCCACTCTCCTCGCTGGTCGTCTCCTTGGGGATAGCATGCGCCTTGGACCAGATCCAGTGCCGGGGGTTCGTTAGCGCGGCGTCGTCCGCTTCTTCGGCGAAGCCGAACTCGATTCCGGAGACGAGGGCGAGGGCGAGGACACAGAGAGCCTCGCGCCTCAGTGAGAAGGCCAGCTGAACAGGGAATGAATGAAACGCATACCACATAAAATCGGACCAGTTCTTTAAGCCTGGTGAGTTTTCGAAGAAATCTCCAGGAAATAATGCCCGACGAATGGCTAATAAGCTTCGCCGCGGAACCACTTGTCCCAGTTGCCGCGGTACTGATGCTGGATGAATTGATCGGCGTCCGGGCAGTTGGTGGCCTTCACAGATTTAGAGTCCCGCTCGAGCTTCTGACCGGCACGGAACGCGACATTGCCAAGGAGGGCGGTTTCGCTCAGCGGTCCCGAGTAGTCGAAGCGGCTG
>JAQCJA010000410.1 GCA_027593305.1 bacterium | reverse complement strand
GGCTTTCAGCCGCTGTGCCTTCAGCAGCCAGGGTGCCTCCAGCGGAGTTGCTGTCCCGGCTGAGTCCACCAGCGCCGATGCCAGCGACTGCACGCCGGCGGAGATAGGCATGTCCTGAGCCTCCGGATGAACGACCTCGACACCCGGACCATCGGCCCGTTCCACGACACGCATCTGCAGCATAGTAGCGTCGTCACCGCGCAGATGCATCATCTCCGTCGCCAGGTGGCGGAATTTGCGCATCATCAGCAGCCGGCGATCGATGAAGCGAAGTTGCCGGGCAATCTCATGCTGCTCCTCCTGCAGGGCTGCCACACGGTCCTGGGCGAACTCGATCTTCTGCTGCTGGCGGGCGATCTCACGCTGCGCCAGCTGCGCCGCGACGATGCGGTCCTGGGCGAACTCGATCTTCTGCCGCAGTTCCTCCGGACCATCCGTCGCCGCGATCGACAGCTCCTGGTCTCCGTCAAAGCGATGTGCTGCCGGGCTGAAGGCATTGCCGAGTCCCTCCCGCTCTTCCTGAAAGACCAGCAACTGTCGGTACAGACCTTCGTCCCAGCCATCCTCGTTGAGCAAGCCGTGAAGGCGGCTGATTTCCCAGTCGTATGCATCGCGCAGACCCGCCTCGAGGGAGTCACCTGTCGTTGCCAGGCTATCCAGGCGCCCTTCGATGAACTGCAATCGGGCGATCAGGATGCGGGACGCGGCGCGCGCACGCAACAATTCCGTCGATTCCGGATCCAGGCTCCACAGGGTGTCCGTTCGCGCCGACAGGGAGTCCCTTTGCGCCACCAGACGGATGCGTACCGACATCAGCGAGTCTGAGTGTTGTGCGAGGCGGCTGCGCTGCTCCTGCAGCACCGTCAGATCACGAATCTGGGCGACGGAAGCTGTGGAGAAAACCAGCAGCAGGAGAAAAAGGGGGACTCGAGGCATCATTCTTCGGCGTATTCGACGCCGTACTTGTCCAGTTTGTAGTAGAGGGCGCTGGTCTTGATGCCAAGCAATTCTGCCGCCTGCGTCTTCACCCCGCGGGCCTGCTGCATCGCTCGCTGGATGAGGTCGCGTTCCAGACTCTCGAGCCGAGCCGTCAGGGGTGCCTCGCTGGCGTCGACAACCCCACCGGAGGCGATCGCCACCCGGTCCCGCAGGGGAGATTCGACACTGCTGTCGAAGGGCAGGTCTGCGGGGCCGATGGTCTCACCGTCGCTGAGCACGATCGTTCGCTCAATGATGTTCTCCAGTTCGCGCACGTTGCCCGGCCAGGGGTAGTCACAGAGAATTCGCATGGCTTCAGGGGTGAGACGCCGGAGGGGCACGTTTATTTCCCTGGATTTTTTCACCAGGAAGTGCTCCACCAGCAGCGGGATGTCGTCCTTGCGCTCACGCAGGGGCGGCAGGTGCAGGGGAATCACCTCGAGCCGGTAGAACAGGTCCTCACGAAAGGTGCCATCAGCGACCATCGCCGTCAGGGAACGGTTGGTTGCCGCCACCACACGGACATCCGCCTTCAGCGTTGTCTCGCCACCCACGCGGTCATACTCCTTTTCCTGCAGTACACGCAGCAGGTTCACCTGTGTATCCAGTGGCAGGTCGGCGATTTCGTCGAGAAAAATCGTGCCCTTCTCTGCCAGTTCGAACTTGCCCTTGCGCTGGCGGACGGCGTTGGTGAAAGCCCCCTTTTCGTGGCCGAAGAGTTCGCTCTCCACCAGCTCTCTGGGCAATGCCCCGCAATTGACGCGGACGAAGGGGCCATCGCGCCGGGGACTGGAACGATGCAGGGCTCTGGCCACCAGTTCCTTGCCGGTGCCGCTCTCGCCGTAAAGCAGTACGGACGAATCCGTGCCCCCGACTTTCTCCACCGCACCCAGCACCCGCAGAATCACGGCGGAGTTGCCGACAATCTCGCCAAAACGATCACTGATCTCCTCACGCAGGTACTCATTCTCGGCACCCAGCCGATCACGCTCATGGCGCGCCAGACGCTGTTCGAGAATCCGGGCGATCTTGATCGGCAGCACCTGATAGAGGTCTGTCTTCTCGACAAAATCAGCGGCACCATGCTGCATTGCCTGTACCGCGACATCGATGCTGCCATGGGCCGTAACCATGATGACGTCGGTGGCGGGCCAGCGTTCCTTGACCGTCTGCAGCAGTTGCAGACCATCCATCCCCGCCATCCGGAAGTCGGTGACGACCAGGTCGTATGCTCCGGCTGCACAGAGTTCCAGCGCATCGTAGCCGTTGCCGGCGGCGTCCACACAATGGCCCATGCGTTCGATGAGCAGAGCGACGCCGCTACGCACCGAGTCGTGATCGTCGACGACGAGAACCCGACTCATTCTGCCACCGCAGTCAGGGCCTGCATCGCCGGCAGAATCACGCGGAAGGTCGTGCCCCGACCGGTTTCAGACTCGACCTCCACATGACCGTTGTTGGTCTCTGCCGTCTTCTGGACGATCGCCAGACCCAGACCGGAGCCTTGTTCGCGGGTGGTGAAGAATGGCTCGAACAGCCGTCGGCGCATCTCGTCAGGAACTCCGGGGCCCGTATCGGCAACCTCGATGGCAACGTACCCCCCGGTATCACCTGCGTGCCTTGCGCCAACGGTCAACGTACCGCCGTCCCTCATGGCCTGGACTCCATTCTTCATCAGATTGATGATCGCCCGCTTCACCTGTTCGGCATCCGCAAAGACGCGAATGTCCGGCGGCACCTGTCCCTGGAAGATGACCCCCGCCGCCTCCATTTCGGGAAGCAGAACGAAGGCGGCATCCTCGACGACCCTGTGCAACAGCACACTTTCAGGTTGCGGCGACGACGGTCGGGCAAAGTCAAGAAACTCGGAGATCACATGGTTCAGCGTGCGCACCTTCTGAATGTGCACCTTGCGTGGATCCCCATCCGGCAACTCATCGGCGATCAGGCCGGCGTAGATCTCGATCCCACTCAACGGGTTGCGGATCTCGTGTGCCACGCCACCCAGCATCTGGCGCAGCTGTGCATCACGCGCCACCAGCTTGTTGCGCATCTCCTCCATGGTTTCGGCGAGATAGCCGATCTCGTCCGTTGCCTCCACGCGAATTTCATGCTCCAGGTTGCCGCGGCCGATCTCACGCGCCGCCGTAACCAGTCGCTGCACGGGCCGCGTGATGTGTCGTGCCACACCAACACCAACGAACAGGGTCAGCAGGGTGCCCAGACCGGCCAGCAGGTAGATCGATCGCTTGAAGCCGACGATGGAGTCCATGTAGCCGGCGCCAATGTCGACGCCGACCCCGGCAACGATCTCATTGCCGGCGTAGATCGGCGCGTAGCCGGTCATGTAATGGGCCCCCGTGTCCTCGTCGGTGAAACGTTTGGTGTGCGCCAGTTCGCCCCGCCATATGGCCTCGACCTGGCGGTTGTGGAATCGCAGCAGATGCACTTCCCGGCCAATACGCGTGCCCTCCTCGGTATCGACGAGGCTGCGGCCATTTCGATCGAACACGTAGATGCGTCGCGCACCGAGGGCTTCCCGCGTGCCGCGCAGCCTCGCCTGCAGCCCTTTGTGCAGGAGCATGTGGTCCATGCCGGGGCGCAGGTGGGTCACATAGCCACTGCCAAGGGAGGCGGCCACCAGTTCGGCTTCAGCCACCAGATGGGCCGCCAGCTGTTCCTCGAGGCTGTTGAGGGCCTGGCGATACAGCACCCAGCCGCTCCCCCCCAGGCCCAGCAGCGTCAGGGTGACGAAGCTGAACACCAGGCGGCGGGTCAGGCCCCCCTGGCGACGAATGGGAATGGAGGCTGGCCCACCTGCTGCGACCGCTCCGTTCACAGACAGACCCGTGAGCGGAATTCGGCTACGCCACGAACGCCCGGACGGAGACTGAACAGAGCGCCCGCCCCGTCCCCTTCGCCAGGGCGATCATCACCACCGGCAGTGGTCACATAGAGGACGTCGAGGTCGGCACCGCCGAAGGTGACGCTGGAAACCTTGCGGGCAGGAAATTCGATGCGCTGTTGCTCGACGCCATCTGGCCGGTAGCGCACCAGGCACCCGCCGTCCCAGCGAGCGCACCAGACGAAACCATCCGCGTCGACCGTCATGCCATCGGGCACACCCTCCTCATCGGTGGTGTCGACAAAGACCTGGCGATTGCGCAGGTCCCCCGTCGCTTCGTCCCAGTCAAAACGGTCGATCTGCCGCGTCGACGAATCGATGTAGTACAGGTGGCGGCGGTCTGGTGAGAAGCCCATACCATTGGAACACCCGACGCCGTCGAGCAGTTCCGTCAGCGAACCATCCGTGTCGAGACGAAAGAGCCGTCCCCCACCGGTGGGTCCCGCCATCGTACCGCAGTAGACACGCCCCATGGGGTCGGCGATGACGTCATTGAAGCGGGACCCGGGCTCGATGGGGATGCCCTCGATGATGTACTCCAGATCCTCATTCCGCCGCCAGACGGCGATAGCGCCCCCCGCCAGGAACAACAGCAGGGATCCATCCGCCTGGATGGTGAAGCCGCCCATGGCGACCTCGGCCGTGAACACCTGCTCGTGGGTGGCGGTCACCGGGTCGAACCGGTAGAGAGTCCCCGCCGGGATATCGACCCAGTAGAGACACGATTCGCCACTGTGCCAGAGGGGGCCCTCCCCCGTCCTGCAGTGCGTGTCGGCGACGCGCTCCAGCACCGGATCGACGGCCTCACCCG